>JAAYVN010000113.1 GCA_012517155.1 Ignavibacteriales bacterium
ATTTTACTTATGATAAAAAATCCCCGAAGATGGAAGTGAACACTATTTTTGATCTCGCTTCGGTCACCAAGGTTATCGCCACTACCACTGCCGCAATGATATGTGTTCACCGGGGATTAATTAACCTCGAGGATAAGGTTTCAAAGTATATCCCGAAATTTGCTTCTCACGGCAAGGATGAAGTTAGAATAAAAAACCTCCTGCTGCATAATAGCGGATTACCATCGTTTAAACCTTTTCATAAAAAATATTCCACCGCAAATCAGGTGATTAATGATATTTACAGCACATCGCTGGAATATACCACGGGCACCAAAACTGTATACAGCGACCTTGGCATGATTACCATGGGTAAAGTAATCGAAGCGGTTTCCGGGAAATCTCTGGATAAGTTCTGTAACGATGAGATCTTTATTCCGCTTGGAATGAAAAATACTTTTTTTAATCCGCCTAAATCGCTGGTCGGGAGAATTGCTCCAACGGAAATTGATAATTACTGGAGGATGCGTCCCCTGCAGGGGGAAGTTCACGATGAGGCAGCCTCGCTTCTAAATGGTGTATCCGGTCATGCCGGTCTTTTCTCAACCGCAAATGACCTTGCCGTTCTGCTGCAAATGCTCCTGCAGAAAGGTTTTTATCAGGGAAGACAGCTCATCTCGAAAACGACGGTTGACATGTTTACTAAACAATATTCAGATAAAAGTAACAGGGGACTTGGCTGGGGTATTAAAACGGATAATTCAACCTCAGCAGGCTCTCTATTCTCAACGGGAAGCTATGGGCATACTGGCTATACAGGTACTTCGGTTTGGACGGATCCCCTTAAAAATATCATTGTTGTTCTCCTTACTAACCGGGTTTATCCCACCAGGGAGAATAATAATCTCAGTAAATACCGCTATCGTATTCACGACGAAGTTTACAGAATATTGATGAAATAAAACCGGGTAATCAATTGATGAAACAAGAAAACGTTACTCCTTCTTTCCTGAATTATACTCTTACCACACCTGAATCAGACTGGATTGATGCAACCCTCTCACGGATGACGCTTGAGGAGAAGGTGGGACAGATGATTGTTCCTTTTGCTTTCGGCGATTTTCTGAACAGAAATTCTGCCGCTTATAAAAGACTTTACCGTTTGATAACTCATTATAAAGTAGGCGGTATAGCTTTGTTTAAGGGAACAATCCTGAACTATGCCAGCCTGATTAACGAAATGCAGAAACTGGCAGATATCCCTCTCCTTATCTCTGCTGATTTTGAACGCGGAATGGGTATGCGGCTTACGGATTCTGTTTCTTTTCCCTATAACATGGGGATTGCCGCCACCGGAGATCCTGAATATGCTTACAAAATGGGATTGGCGGTTTCTCAGGAGATGAAAGCGCTGGGAGTACATCAGAATTATGCCCCTGTTGCGGATATCAATATCAACATTAATAATCCGGTGGTGAATGTAAGAGCATATAGTGAGGATAAGGAAGTAGTCGCCCGTTTCTGCTCTGCCTTTATTCGTGCCTGCAACGAAGAAAAAATACTTTCCACTGCTAAACATTTTCCAGGGCATGGCAACACGGATATTGATTCTCATACTGAACTCTCCCCGGTTTATTCCGGTGAGGAGGAATACTATGAACGCGATTTCTATCCTTTCCGCAAAGCGGTTGAAGCGGGAGTCTCTTCAATCATGACTGCTCATCTGGATATCCCCACAATTACCGGCAAATCCGGCTATCCCGCAACCGTATCTGAGTTCGTGGTTAAAGAACTTATACGCAATCGTCTGAATTTCGATGGGTTGATTACAACAGATGCAATGACGATGTTTGGCATTTCTTCCTCCTACTCCGTAGGGGAGGGGACCGTCAGAACTGTTTTAGCCGGGACTGATCAGATTCTTCTCCCTCCGGACGAAGAAGTAGCAATCAATGCTCTTCTGAGAAGTATACGGGCAGGTGTTATTCCTCTGGAATCAATCGATAAGAGTGTTCGCCGCATTCTTAAGGCCAAGATCTGGACTGGGGCAGTCGCGAATAATAAAGTTGACATCAGCACATTGACTGCTAAAATTAACAGACCTGAAACTATCGCTCTTGCTCGCGAAATCTCATCAAAAGCGCTTAAGGTAATTATGGATGATGACCTTATTCTGCCTCTGGATTTTTCAAAAAAAGTATCATGCATTACTATAGCGGATTCTCAGGCGGCTGACCTTGAGGTTTCTTTTCAGAACGAACTGAATAACCGGGTATCCTTGTTCAGAAAGTTTATTCTGGATACAAAGAGCTCAGGGGATGATTACCTGAAAGCTATGACTATAGCAGAAAATAGCGATATGCTGATAATCCCTTTGTTTATCAGGATTAGAGCTTTTCAGGGGACGATTTTATATATTCCGGAACAGATTGAATTTGTGAACCGGCTTACTGAGAAGGGGATTAAGTTTGTTCTGATTTGTTTTGGAAATCCTTACGCCATCACCCGTTTTAAGGATTTGAAATGTTGTATAAACACGTTTGGGGATGCAACTATTGTACAGGAAGCCGCCGCGCGTTTTATTGCACGCACTCCCGTATAATAGTATTAAACAATTCAGGTAAACGGTTGAACTGGTTTCCGCTTACCCGGTTTTCGATATTTGATTTGAAATTCACCTTTTCCCTGAGGTCAAGATATTTTTCAACTCCTCTGGCTATTTCATTCGGATCATCCGGCTCAACCAGTATTCCGGTTTTGCCGTCATCAATAAACTCCATAAATCCACCCACCTTCGTCGCAACCACCGGAAGGAAAAAGCCATATGCCAGATTCAGTATTCCGCTCTGAGTTGCTGAACGATAGGGAAGTATTACCGCGTCCGATGCTTTGTAATATTTTTCGATATCTTCATTCGGTACATACTGGTTGACTATTTTAACGTAGGGGGACAAACTGTGTTTTGAAATTATCGAGTTGTAACTTTCCGGATCATCGTAAAATTCCCCCACAACCAGAAGCTTAATCCGGTTATCTTTTTTCAGTATTTGTGGCATAGCTTCAAGAAGTATATCCAGCCCTTTGTATTTTCTTACGTAGCCGAAGAAAAGGAGCACTGTATCATCTTTTCCGAATCCGAACACTTCCTTGTTTTGCGGTTCAAGGTCCGAATAGAAACTGTAAACAGGCAACTCGCTTCTGTAAACCCGTCTTTTCTTTTTAAGGTTTTTCAGGTCGCTCTCAACTTCCGAGGATAATGCGAGAAATGCATCCGCATTCGATAATCCTATCCCGGTAAGCACTCTGTCAATAAAATGCCCTTCATGCGAAATGAAATTCTCTGTGATAAAAAGCGTCTTTCCTTTGTACTTGCTCCTTGCAAAAATGGAAATGGTAAAATGGCAGAAAGCAAAAAAAGGATGCCACCAGTTAAATACTATCAGATCCGCATTTTCCTTTTTCAGCTTCCTCGCAACCGCAATCCAGTTAAACGGATTGATCGAATTTACCACTCTCTCGCTCGGAGCTTTTTTGAAAGTCTTCTCACTCTTGTCAAATTGCGTGGTCCCCGGGAATAGAAAACCGGGATAGAGAAGTTTATAGTTGTATATCTTTACGTCAAATTCCTTTGAAAGAACGTCATGCACAAATGTTACAAATGTCGGATTTCCCCCTCGGTAGGGATATGCCGGACCTATAATTACTATCTTCTTTTTCATCAGGCATTAAGATATTTTTTAATTGCATCCATTACTGCATCCGGTCTTATGTTCATCATGCAGTTCGGGTTTTTGTCGCATTTATTCAGGTAACAGGCAATGCAGTCCATATCGGGGTAAATAACTTCACCTCTGCCGTATGTCTCCAGTTCCCATGGAGAAGTAGGACCTACAAGTACTATTACGTTTTTCTCCAATCCCGTGGCGATATGAAATCCCAGACTGTCCGGAGTAACAAATATATCGCAAATGCTCACTAATGTGATAAAGTCCTCCAGTGAATTGTTGCATCCTGCATCTGCAGCCCGTTCTCCGGCTACTGCCATAATTATCCTGTTAAACTCAACCTCGTCAGGTCCGCCATAGAGAATAATATCCGTTCCCGGTAAAGTATCTTTAATATTTTTTATAAGTTCAATATAATATTCCGGAATCCATTTTTTCCATTCCCAGCGGTTTCCGCCTCCTGTGTTTATACCGATTATCTTTTTCGAATTCTCCAGTTTATTGGCTGCTCTGAAATTCCTCATCAAATCATTGGTAACGATTGATTTATTGATTACCGGGGGAAACTTCCTGTAAGGAGTCAGGCAGATCCCGTGGATTATTTCCTGATAGGTTTTTCTGTTCTCCCTTTTTAGTTTGTCATTCACCCCCATTAACCACCAGTACTCCGCTTCCTTGTTAACCGGAAGGGGTTTCCCGTTATTTCCCGAAACAAAACCGTATTTTTCACTACATTTTGCAAGTGCCAGAATTGAAGCGCTCAGCGAATCGGAGTCAAGACATATTCCGGCATCAAATTCCTCGTTCAGGATAAACTCCAGATAGTTCCCGTTGACTGTCAGTACCCTGTCAATATATGGATTCGATTTTAATACTGACTGTGCGTTTTGCCTTGTTACCCAGGTCACTGAAGCATTGGGATACTTTTCATGTAAGTTTGGCAACAGGGAAGTGGTTCTCAGAACATCCCCCAGTGCATCAAGTTTAACGATTAGTATCCGGAATGCTGCTCTGCTGTAATCTTCACAGTTTTCGCATTCCCTTCCGTCCAGCTTGTGCGGCTTGCAGGGCTTCGAGCCTTCATAGAATTTGCAGTCTGTCTTAATCATCGGAATATTTGTTTTTTATTTTAATATGCAAAATTAACGATTTTTACAGGGAAATTAAAGTTTAATCGGCAATTTCTTTAAAGTTCAATAAAATCATTTGTATTAATATTTTTTGTAATATAAATTTACAGTCTATTTATAAGATTTATTGGAGTGTTTATGTCGCAAAAAATTGAAATTGTTGATAGGGACCTTCAGCATACTCTGGAGATCCGCTCACAGGCAGCCATGATGAAAATGCCCGCGGTTATAGGGGCTGCATTCGGGAAAATCAATAACCATATGAAGGAAAAACAAATCGCCTGTGACTTTCCTCCTTATGTCAAGTATGTAAATTTCTCATGGGATGATGCGGGCGGAGCGAACAAATTCTTTGGTTACTTCAGGATGCTTACTTACAAGTGGGATATGCTGATTGGTTTCCCGGTTACAAACGAACAGATCGGCACCGGAGAAATAAAATCAGGCAAAATCGAAAAAGGAAAATATCTTCAGACTCTGCATAAAGGACCCTACCGCAAAGTAGGGGAGACGTATAAAGTTTTGATTGCTTATATGAAGGAAAACAAATTAAAAGCAAAAAACGAATGTCTCGAGATTTACCTTAACGATCCTGATACAACAAAACAGGATGATCTTGAAACACTCGTTTTAATTCCTCTCGAATAATCAGTTAGTCCTTATTATTTTAACCCGTCTGTTTTTAGCGCGGCCTTCTTCCGTTGAGTTATCCGCAATCGGGAAGTCCGGACCAAGGCCGCGGACTGTAAACCGGCTTCTTTCTATCCCGTTCGCTACAAAGTAATTTACTACCGATTCCGCTCTCTGCAGTGAAAGTTTTTTATTGATCTGGAGTGAACCGGTGTTATCTGTATGTCCTTCCACCAGCCATTTCGAGTTTGAGTCTGCCAGCATTGCCGCAATCAGATTGTTGAGTTCGGCATAGGCTCCCGGCAGCAGATTTGCTTTACCAACAGCAAATGTAGTCCCCGCACTCAGCACTACTTCTTTAACCTGCGGTTCGGGCTCTTTCTTTTGCGGACATCCGAACTGATCCACCGGCTCGCCTAATGGCGTCCCCGGACAGTTATCCAGGTAATCTGGCACCCCGTCCCTGTCAGTGTCAGCCGGACACCCGAATCTGTCAATCTTCACTCCGTCGGGAGTTCCCGGGCATGAGTCCAGATAATCCGGAATTCCGTCATTGTCTGAATCAATCGGACATCCGAATTCATCCACTTTAACATCGCGCGGTGTATTCGGGCATATGTCAAGATAATCAGGTACAAGATCCATGTCTGTGTCAATTGGACATCCATCCTCATCAACCTTTACTTCCGCCGGGGTGTTTGGACATTTGTCTTTATAGTCAGGTACGCCGTCCTTATCATTGTCAAATGGACAACCATTTATATCCACTTTAATACCCCGGGGAGTTTCAGGACAAGCATCCTTGCTGTCCACTACTCCGTCCAGGTCGCTGTCATTTTCTCCGAAAAACGAGAATGTCAATCCCACATTTCCGTATGTAAACAGGTCATTGTTGCCAAAGACGTATGTGTCCAGATTATCGTGCGGACTTATCTGCACGCCTCCCGAAAAGTTTAATGTAAGATTATCCGCAAGCAGTATTCGCAAACCGAGCTCGGCATTGTAATTTATTTCATTCTTTTTGTATGATATCGTATCGTTGGCAAAATCAATATTCTGACCTTGTATATCTTTTGGCTGGAACATCAGGTAAGTCACCCCCCCGTAGAAATAGGGAAATACCCTTTCCCCCAGGCTCAGGTTATAAATGAATCCTCCCCCTGCCATTATTAAACTTGTTCTTACTTCCGGAGGAGTTATTTTTTTATCCCTGTTTCTTAAAAACCCTGCTCCTCCCATTACTCTTATCCCGAATGTACTTTTGGAGTAAGTCGGAAGATAATATTCAAGCATAAGTCTTCCCATATAATCCATTGCCCATTCCGTATAGTCTGTTAATTCATAAGTTGCCCCTCCCTCAACCGAAAGTGCCAGTGTCCCGGTAAAAGGATGATATATTTTTTTATTGGATATCTGGGGATAGGCTATAGTTGCTGCCAGGATAAGGATAATATATGCTTTTTTCATTTTCAATACGGAATTTTTAATTTAATATTTCGAAATATAATTAAAATTCTCCTCCTGTCAATGAACAACAGTCCCATCGTGCATGATTTTAGCTTCAGCATCCCATTCATCCACTCAACTTTATAAACCTTCAGCCTTTTTATCTCTTGCTCTTTTCACCTTTTAATCTCTTGATCTTTTGATCTTTTCACCTTGTAATTCACCCACTTCATTTTTCCCTTTCCGTTATAAACGTTATGAACGTTACAAACGTTACGAACGACTTAATTCCCCTTTCACATTGAGTTTGCAGAATCTCTCTCCCTGATTTATCTTTCGTTACTATTTTACAGGATTTAAGTAATATGAAAAAATTCATCCCGTTTTTTGTAGCTTTCGTGATAATTCTTCCCCTCTGTTTCCTTGCGGAAGTCCCCACTAGGGAAAAGGAGTTTAACTTCACTCCCTCCGACTGGTTCTACTTCCAGCGCGCGTATCCGGGTGATGAAATACCGGTTGAAAAATACTTCCAGGCAATCAAACTTAATAAAACCCTGCGACTGGCTAAAGGAAGATTTGATAAATCCTGGATTCCCGCAGGTCCCTCAAATATCGGGGGCAGAATAACCGCTTTGGTAGTGGATCCCTCCAACCCTGATGTTATCTATGCCGGTGCTGCAGCCGGCGGGGTTTTCCGCACAACGGATGGGGGTATCAGCTGGATCCCGCTGACCGATAATTTTCCCTCCCTTTCTGTCGGCGCTCTTTGCATGGACCCCAATAACAGCGATGTGATTTATTGCGGCACGGGCGAGGCAAATATCAGCACAGATTCCTACCCCGGCTTCGGATTGATTAAATCCACTGACAATGGTGATACCTGGAATCTTATTGGATTGGAAAATTCCAGACATATCGGACAGATACAGGTACACCCCCTGAATTCATCTCTCATTTTTGTTGCAGTATCCGGCGGATTATATTCCCGGGATACCACCCGCGGCGTTTATAAATCCACAGACGCCGGCTCAACCTGGCAGCGGGTCTTTTTCGTAAATGACTCCACTTCCGCAATTGATGTCGATGTTGATCCGGGAAATCAGAATATTGTCTATGCTGCCTTTTGGGAAAGGGAACGCTCTCCCAGATACAGAAAAGCTGCCGGACCTTCAGGCGCAATTTATAAATCCTCCGACGGGGGAGTCACCTGGAATAAATTAACCAACGGTCTTCCTGTTAATGACCCGGTTACGGGACGAATAAGTATAGCCGTATCCAAAAGCAATCCCGACTACGTTTATGCCCTGTTCAAAAAAGCTGAGGGTCCTTTCGGAACAAATAATGAACTGTATGGTTTCTATAAATCCACAAACAAAGGGGCTAGCTGGTCACGAAAACCCGATGGCATTCTCGCTAATGAGTTCTCATCTTTCGGCTGGTACTTCGGACTCCTTCAGGTTGACCCGCTTGATCATAATAAAGTATATCTCGGTGAGGTTGACCTACTGAGAACTTCTGACGGCGGGGATTCATGGACCAACATCACCAATTCTTATTCTGGTTCCTTCGATATGCAGCATCCTGACATGCATTCTCTCTGGATTAATCCCCTGAACACTAACCAAATTGTAAATGGAAACGACGGCGGGGTTTTCAAAACCGATAATGGCGGATTGTCCTGGATCAAATGCTACGACCTCCCCGTATCACAATTCTATGCATTCACAGTAGCTAGACAAAATTCCGGCTTCATTATGGGGGGCACTCAGGATAACGGTACTATGCTTACAAAAACCGGAGGCTACGATAACTGGCAGGATGTTTACGGCGGCGACGGATTTCATTGCCAGATAGATTACACGGATCAGAATTACATCTATGCCGAATATCAATGGGGAGGACTTGGGCGCAGCAGCAATGGCGGCAATTCATTTCAGTCCGCCGCTTCAGGTCTGGACCTCTTAAGAACCAACTGGTCATCCCCATACATACTCGATCCCGTTAATCCGATAATACTTTATTTCGGCAGCTACAAACTTCATAAAACCACAAACCGCGGACAAATGTGGACTCCCATAAGTCCGGATCTTACCCGCGGTCCGAATGGAAGACTCGGTACCATAACCTGTCTCTCCGCCGCAGTTGCCCCGGATGGTAACGACAGGATTCTCTATGTCGGTACAGACGATGCAAGAGTTTCGGTATCAACAAACACAGGGGCAACCTGGACTGACGTAACCGGCACGCTTCCGGACAGATACATAACCGATATTTTAGCAGACTCAACCAATCCCTCGGTTGCTTACGTGACCTTGAGCGGTTTCAACCGGGATATGAATCCCGCGCATATTTTCAGGACCACCAATTATGGCGTCTCATGGAGTGATATCTCTTCAAACCTTCCCGATATTCCTCTCAACTCAGTGGTAATTGATTACAACACCGATTCCGTAATCTACGTTGGAAGCGATGCGGGAGTATATTACACCACCGACCTCGGAAACTCCTGGAACCTGCTTGGGGAGGGGCTGCCGAATTCCCCCGTTTTCGATCTCTGTTTTCATAAAGGGAACTCTTTACTATTCGCCGCAACTCACGGCAGATCAATATTCAGGATTGATGTATCAGACATAGTCACAGGAATAAAAGTGGAGAATGAAATAACCGGATATGGATTATCAGTCAATTATCCCAATCCATTCAATCCCTCAACCGTAATAAACTACACTTTACCCGGCACTAGTAATGTATTGCTCGAAATCTTTTCATCAACCGGGGAGAAAATTGCTACGCTTATAAATGAAGAAAAGTCAGCCGGTACTTACTATTTTAACTTGGAAATTGGTGCATATAAATTATCCAGCGGCGTCTATTATTACCGCATGATTGCAGGAGATTATACAAACACGAAGAAACTTGTTGTATTAAAATAACCCTTTTTCAGCATCCCCGACTGTGTCGGAATGACTATAAATGACAGCGATCCGCCGCGCAGGCTGTTGCAATGAAAAATCTTACTCACAATACTTGTTCTTCTTAGCGATCCGACCGAGTCGGATTGCGAAAAACTTTGCGTTACTTAGCGAAAAACCTTGCGTACTTAGCGTTTAAGGGCTGATTTTCGCTTAGAATACTCCCTTGCAGCTAAGAAAATTTAGAAATTTATGCCTGAGCAAAATATTCTTCATTCACTGCAACACCCTGTGGGGCGGATTCTGTTTTCCGACCTTCGACCTTCGACCGATTCCCCATTCACCATTCCCCCTTTCCCGGTAAGTAACAATTTTTCAAAGAACTCCACAAAAACATAATAATTATTTTGTATTATTTATTTGGAAGTTAATAAATAATACCTTATAATTGGGAGAATAATAATAATTATTTAGAGAATAATAAATAGTGTTTTATTTACGAAGCAATGAATTAGTGGGATTAATGCGCAAGGTGAACGAGAAAACCGTCCTCACCAAGCTCATTTCTATAACCGGCAGCAGAAAAATCGGTAAAACTGCCTTCGCCAAGCAGTTTATTCATCTGATGTCAGGCGCTTACATTACTGTTACAAAATCATCTACAAAAACTCAGCTTGATGATATTGTCACATATCTTAATTCATTCTCTACCCTTGAAGGAATTGTCCCTGAGTTCAACAACTGGAGTGAACTCCTCATCTTCTTTTTCGAACTTGGTAAGGAAAGACAGACCAACATCATTATTGATGAGTTCCACAACCTGGTTAAAATTGAACCTGATATCCTGGACGTTATTAAAAATCTGCATGAACTGCATAAACACACTTGCGAAGTAAATATTCTTTTTGTATCCCACGATTATGACTTCCTCGATAAACTCTTTAAATCTCCTGAAAGCCCACTCTTTCAGTTGCAGTATCACAGCCTTAATTTATCTCCTTTTCTTTTTCATGAGATTTTCTCCATTTATAAATATCATCGCTCAAAATTGAGCACTGAGGAAATTATCAGGATTTACACCGTGTTCGGCGGCTTCCCTAAATATGTTCACCTCTTTGATATGGAAGACCTTTACGATAGCACCCTGGAAGAGGTGCTCGAGCGGCTTGTTTTCAGGCACTATGCACCCCTGGGATATGAACTGAAGGATCTTATCTTAAATAACTTCAGCCGCGATAGTGAAACATACATAAAGATACTTACTGCAATTGGTGGCGGAAGATCCACTCTCTCACAAATCAGCGCGGAAGTCGGAATACCGGTTACTACAATAAGTAAATACATCTATGAGCTGGAAAGAAAAAGAGGAATTGTTAAAAAGAAACAACCTCTCAATCTTAAGAGTAAAACAAACTCGAAACTGGGGCGCTACTTCCTCTCAAACTATTTCGAGAACTTTTGGTTCAAGTTTGTTCAGCCGAATTTAGTCCTCTATGAATTGGAATACTACGTTGAACTATTTGCCGAAATCCTCCCGTTCCTTAGGGAATATACCGACTCAAGAAAATTGATTATCATCCGTGAATTTATTAAACTCGTTCCCTTCTACTCCTATTTCAGTGAAAAATATCCGGGACATGAATTCTCTATCGGCTCCCTGTGGGACAGAACCGAGGAAATTGAAATTGTCGCTGTGGATGAAACTCGAAAAAAAGTCATCTATGGTTTCGTCTTTATTTCAACTCCCTGCAGTTACGAAATGATCAATATTGCCGCGAAAAGAGTGAAGTACTTTAAAAATACCTTTAAAAATTATAAAAAAGAAACAATAGTATTTTACTGCGGTGGAATAACAAAAGATGCGTCCGATCTCGCTGGTCTTCTCGAAATTACTGTGCTCGACTGCAACCACTTTATTGATCAACTGGCAAATAACAAAATGATTTTGGAGAAAGTCCTTGAGATTCCCGAATTCTTCGATATTGAAGCAGGTAATCTCTTTTAGAAATTAATAATGGAAAAAATATGAAAAGAATATTTGACATTTTAATCGCAACAACCCTGATGCTCATATTCCTCCCGTTAGGAGTGATCCTTGCGTTTATAATCTGGTTCGAAACCGGACTCAATCCCATCTTCATTCAGCGAAGAGGGATAACTTTTGAAAAAGGCGTTTTCCGAATCTACAAACTCAGAACTATGTATGCTATCCCCGCTGAGTCAAAAGGAAGCGACAGATGTATTACTGAAAAAAGCTGGCTGGAAAAATATATAACCCCAGTCGGAAAATGGCTAAGAAAAACCGGAATAGATGAACTCCCCCAGTTGCTTAATGTAATAAAAGGGGATATGTCATTCGTAGGTCCCCGTCCCCTGCAGGAATCAGACCTTCAATTGCTTAAAGTAAATTATCCCGAGTTATATGCAAAAAGATCATCATTAAAGTCCAAGCCCGGAATCACCGGCTACTGGCAGATATTTGGCGATCGTGCAGCCGGCGCCCAGAACATCGTGGAACTTGACTTCTATTACGAACAGAACCATTCATTCTGGATGGATATTTTCATCGGACTCGAAACACTTCCCGTAATTCTCTTTGCGCGTCACTTTGATGCAGTCTCTTTTGAGCGCGTCAGGAAAATCGAAATCAAGGAAATCCCCGAAAGGTAAAAACAAATTTTAAGTATCAGGAATTAAAGTATGAAAAAAAGAATACGAAATAGAATTACAACCCTAAACCTCTGCGTGACGCCGTTTATCCCGACCCTGTCGGGACGTTTAAGAGCTCTCATTTGCCCGGATTTGAATTTAATAAATTGTATCACTCAACGGGTATAAAATAAAAAAACAAATAAAAGTGAGGCTAACATGTTAGAAGACCACAACAATCAGTCAGACTTTTCCGCTGATCTTTACGATGAAATGAACAGCCGGTACTCATTCTTCGACGGTATATTTCTGTTAATAATAACCCTTGCGGTACTCGCAGTATTACCCCTTTATAAAATCATAAAATACATGAGTGGTGCAGTACAACGCGTCTTCGCCTCAATAATATGAACAGCAGACGCCTGAAAACTGCTGGAAAGAAAAACTCTGTTTTCTCTGTGAGAATCGGGTTTTCATAATCTGTGATAATCTGTGGTAAAAAAACTTAACCACAGATTAAAGAGAAGAAGGTTTATAAGTATAGATTATTTATTAGATTTAATATAGGAACAAACAATGCAGATACAAAAATGGTCGGCACTAAGCGGGGATTACACCGAGGATCAGTTAAATGATGATCCATACGAGATAGTAAAGCGGAACAGGAAACTAAAAAGAATAATGCTTAACATAGTTTACTCCCTCTTTACAGTAGGGGTACTTGTGTTAGTCCTGATGCTGATAAGCAACCTCGGCAGTAAAGGATAAAAAAGTTTATTACAAACCTCACACCTTTGGTCTGCATCCGCAGACTACTCCGCTAAGGCGGCAGGGGATTTTAGAGAAAACCACCGGTTACCCCCTCTCATAAAGGGAGGGGATCTCCGGGCTCTTTAAGGTATGAAGGAATGCAAAGCTTGAGACATAAACCGGGATACCGATGAAAATTGTGTGTAATAAGATAATTAATTCAATAACTTATTTATATGAGGTAAAAAGATGAAAAAGACAATACAAATTAGCTGTATGCTATTGGTGCTTTTCTTTTTCTCAACACCGGTATTGGCACAATTGGACGTTCCGTTCGAACAGTTTATTACTGAACGAATTGAGTATTATAAGCAACTGAAACTCAATGCTTTAGAACTGCAGAAACAAACAGGAATGTCATTGAGGGGGACTTTTGATAATTATGGGGAATATGAAGTAATGGGTTATGACGGTAATCGATTATATATTTATGCCACTCACAATTCAGGTGGTGCGATTACCTCGAGAACAAACCGTTTATATTCCAATGGAGGCCGAGGTACATCACTAACAGGCAGTGGATATAGCAAAGTTGCCGTTTGGGATGGTGGAAAAGTTAGGAATACACACCAGGAAATAACAGGAAGAATCACGCTTGGTGATGGTGCTTCGACTCTAAGTGACCACTCTACACACGTCAGCGGGACAATTGCTGCGACAGGACTCTATGGTGATGCAAAAGGGATGGCGTATCAGACTTCTTTGACAACATATGAATGGACAAATGATCTTGCGGAAATGACAACTGCAGCGGCTAACGGATTAGAACTTTCAAATCACTCATATGGATACCTGACTGGTTGGACTTATGGATATGCTGGAAACCCTTACTGGTTTTGGTTTGGTGACGTGGGGCTTAGTACAACAGAAGACTATGGTTTTGGTTATTACGGGAGTGAATCACAGGAATGGGATGCTCTCGCCGTAAGCTATCCTAACTACTTAATTGTCAAATCTGCAGGTAATGACAGAGGTGAAGGTCCTGTTCCTCCAGGTACGGGGCATTATTATTGGAATGGATCCTGGACCTATTCGACGGCAACAAGAAATTACGATGGAAATACGTTGGGCTATGACTGCATAACCGATCGTGGAATAGCAAAGAATGTTCTGACGGTTGGTGCAGTAAGTCAGGTAAACAATTACAACTCTGCAACTGATGTTGTTATGAGTTCATTTAGTGGGTGGGGACCAACCGATGACGGAAGAATAAAACCGGATATTGTGACTAAAGGGGTTGCATGTACATCAATTGTTTCTTCTGCTGATAACGCATATGCAATTATGAATGGTACATCAATGGCCGCTCCAAATGTCACCGGCTCATTGGTTCTGCTTCAGCAATACTACAAAAGTCTTCATACAAACACTCCTATGAAATCAGCGACACTTAAAGGGTTGGTTATTCACACTGCTGATGAATGCGGAACAAATGCAGGACCCGATTATCAGTTTGGATGGGGTTTGCTTAACGTTGATAAAGCAGCACTCCTTATTCAACAGGATATGATTAACACTAATGTCCTGCAGGAAAGATCACTTTCTCAGGGGGGTAGCTACACACTTGAAATAGTGGCTAACGGAAACGAACCTCTCAAGGTAACTATCTGCTGGACTGATCCGGCTGCAACTCCGCTTTCGCCGGCACTGAATAACAGAACCGCAAGACTTGTAAACGATCTGGACCTGAGATTAACCTACAGTTCGAACACCTATTATCCCTGGAAACTCGACTATTCTAACCCCGGAAATGCTGCCACGAGGTCCGGTGAAAACAACATAGACAATGTTGAGGTGGTTACCATTGATAATCCCGTTGCAGGAGCAACATATACAATCATAGTAGATCATGACGGCAGTTTAAGCGGAGGGAGTCAGAACTATTCGCTTATTATTTCAGGAATTCAGTGGCCTACAAACCGCTTTGTTGACGGCAGCGGTGCTGACTGGAAAGGAAGTCTTCCCGAAGCTGCACACAGTTACGGTTATTCCTCAGGCGAATATATATATTCTGGTGTTAACAGTGATGAGCGAACTGATTATAATGGAACTCAGGCAAGCTCCAACAACGATATTTCGGAAGTCAGATTCGGTACCGACGGCACTTATCTCTACATCTATGCAAAGATGAGGGATATTACTTCTGTTGATTATCCGCATCTCTGCTTTGTCGTTACAAACGGATCCTCAACTCAGTCATTCATAGGGGATGATTCGAGGAAAAATAATACAAACGGAGGTTCAGCAACGCCTTTGGGTGCTTCGGGACAGTATGGAAGGTTAATTGATATTCATGCTTCCGGCACTAGTTTTCCTGTAATAGAATTGTACGACGGTGGCAGTTGGTATGCTCCCCCAACAGGAGATCATCAAGTTGTTTTCTCAACGGCAAACGATGTTATAGAAGCCAGAATTAATCTGACTGATCTTGGATTAACTTCATCCTCCACAACGAAGATTTCTCTAATGACAGCTCCCAACAGGGTGGGATGGAATAATGATGTGGATGCAACTGCCTGGGGTACTGAAGACAACACAAATGGAGTTGATGTGATGACTCCCGGTGTTTCTGCAGACAATGCCTGGGGAAGAGACCTGAGCGACGGAGATGTCGATCAGTTTGCAACGGTCAACCTTGCAAGTACTCCTTTCCCCGTTGAGCTTACGAAATTCTCCGCAATGGCGGTTGGCAATTCCGTTCAGCTTAACTGGACAACAGCTACTGAAGTAAACAACTACGGATTCTATATAGAAACCCGTAACAGTATTACAGAAGAATGGACTACCGCAGGATTTGTTGCCGGCAACGGAAACAGCAACTCCCCTAAGGAGTACACATTCACA
>JAAYVN010000114.1 GCA_012517155.1 Ignavibacteriales bacterium
AAAAGAACCGCTCCGTATCTTAATAATTACGAAAGCGATCCTTTCGAAGCATCTGGTTATGTTCAGGACAAGATCGAACTCCCGAATCTGGTTATTAATCTCGGTGTTCGCTTCGATTATCTTAACGCTAATGCAGAATTTAGGGCAAACCCTCTCGATCCCAGTACTATGATTAAAGTAGAATCCCGTCAGCAAATCAGCCCTCGAATTGGCATCGCACACCCTATCTCGGATAGAACTAAACTTCATTTTGCTTATGGTCATTTCTTCCAGAACCCCGATTTCCAGTTCCTCTTTGAGAACCAGCAATACGACCTTAACGTGCGCGAGCCTCTCTTTGGTCAGGCAGATCTTGATGCTCAGAGAACAATTGCCTACGAAGTCGGAATTGCCCACCAGTTTACCGACCGGATTGGAATGAAAGTAGCCGCTTATTATAAGGACGTTACCGGACTTATCGGAACTCGCTACTCATTCCCCTACTTTGAAGGTCGATACGTCGGCTATACCGTCTATGTGAACGAAGACTATGCAAATATGCGCGGTCTCGAAATTAACTTTGATATCCGCCCTGATCGCTATTTCTCTGGCGGAGTGACTTACACTTACTCAGTGGCAAAAGGAAGCGCATCCTCCGAAACAGAACAGTATCCGGGCACTCAGGAATCTACTCAGCTTTACTATCTCGATTTCGATAAAACCCATGTTTTCAATTCTACCTTCACATTCACAATTCCTCAGAATGAGGGTCCGGAAATATTTGGATATAAGTTGTTCCAGAATATGGATTTCTCTCTGATATTTAAAATGAGCTCCGGCTATCCTTATACCCCGGGTGGCAGAGACGTCGGGTTTGTCGTCAGAAATTCTCTTCGTTCTCCTTCGAATTATGCCGCCGACCTTATGATTGGAAAAGAATTCTACTTCACTAATAGCATAAGATTGCGTTTGTTCGCTGAGATATTTAACCTCACTGACCATCGCAACATTCTTTATGTCTATTCAGATACTGGTGATCCCGACTTTACTCAGGTTGGTGGATATAGTGATGAATATATGCGGGATCCTTCAAATTATGGATCTCCAAGAATTATTAGACTCGGTGCAACTTTCAGGTTTTAATATTAATTTGATAAAAATCAAGAACCATGAATAATTTAGAAACAATGAAAAAAATTAATTTGATCCCATTTTACCTGACTTTATTGTTATGTCTTCTCTCTTTCCAGCAGTTATTATTTCCTCAGTACAAGGATTCTAAAGACCCGGATGCAAAAGACTATCTGCTGTTTAAGGAAAATACTATTTTGGATAGGGCGGGAGGAATCCACAACGCAAGTAATATTGGATTGTTCTTCGAAAATCGCGGAAAACTTTATCCTCGTAGATTATCCCAGGGTCCCTCTGGTGAATTCCCTATCAATAGTGGTAAACATTATATATACCGCATTAACCCGATGGTGGGTATACCCAACAACGTTGTACAGGGACGATATACAACCAACGAAGAATGGGAAGCAGTTGGTGGTTACCACAATAATCAGGGCTCTAGAATCGCTTTTAGCGATAATCCCCTTACCTGGCACCCTCAGAATGGTTGGCCCCTGAAAGATAAAGACGGAAATCCTCTAATCAAATCTGACCAGGATAGCTATTGCGTCTATTCCGATTCATTGAACAACCGTGAAGTATTGGGCATTACTGTCGCTCAAACTGGCTACGCTTATGGAATTAAATTCGCTCAGAATATTCTCTTCTTCAAATACGAGATCATTAATAACGGAAAAAAGGATTTGTCCGGTGTTTATTTTAATCTGTATAGCGATATCGATATCGGGGATGTGAGCGGCGGACTTCCTGAGTACGGTGACGATAAACTTGGTTTTGATAAACAAAATAATTTCGTCTATTTCTACGATGATGGCGTCTCTGGTGAATGGCCTGATGGAAAGACTGGTCAGATTGGTGTCGCACTTCTCCAAACTCCAAAAGTTAATGGCGTTGAACTGGGACTAACCGACATGCACTACAACATCTACAACGATGATCGGGACGTTGACTCTATACAGTACTATATCATGTCCTCAAGCCCCGCATTATATAACTCCCCTCTTGGTTCTAAATATTTCCACATCGGAAATAATACTAGCCTTAACTTCGACGATCCCGCTACTATCCCCGCATCGGGACTTGATCTTCTCGCTAATCTCGCTTCGGGTCCTTATGAACTCAAAAGAGGCGATACTCTTACCTTCCTGACCGCGGTTGTTGCCGGAGAAACTCACGAGGAAATGTATTCGTATCTTTTCAATGCTCAAAGAGTGCTTCAGCTAAACTTTGAACTTAGTAAACCTCCTGCTACTCCGAAAGTATCCGGATTTGCTGGCGATAAATTCAATTTGATTTCTTGGGATGATGCGGCTGAACGTTCAAAAGATAATTTCTCGGGTCAGTATGATTTTGAAGGATATCGCATTTATAGAAGTATTGATAAGGGCGTTAACTGGAAACTGCTCGCTGATTTCGATATCAGAAATGATCTCGGCATTGATAGGGGCTTGCAGTATAGCTATACCGATACAGAGGTTAATAACGGTTTTGAATATTGGTACTCAGTTACTTCCTATGACCGGGGCGATAGTTCTGTGGAAAGTCTCGAATCTCCAAGAGGTAAAACCATCGACGCTGTTAACAATGTCGTCCTGATTCCATCTTCCTCTTCAATTGGAAGAACTCCTGTTAGCGCATTTGACGTTAAGCAAATTGGCACAGGCATTAGTAATTACGAATTCAGAATAACTCCTTTTGACGATAAAACCCTCGCCGGTAATGAATACAAAATAGGCTTCACCTACTCGGATAAGAGAGAAAGAGGGGTGCTCCATACCCGGGCTTATGCACTGATAACCGACTCCTCTAAATCCAGAGCGGAGAAATATGGAATGTATTTTAAAAGCCCCACTAAGTTTGATTTGGTGAACATGACTACTGGCGAAAATATTAAAACGGATGCAAGTTATGTCTATTCAAATCCGAAACAGGAATACACCGTCTACTCTGGTTTCAAGGTTAAAATGCTGGATAGTCTTAATACTCCTCTTGAATTCTTACCCAAAGCTGGTGACTTGCTGACTCTCGACTTCTCAATATTCGCTGTCAAAAACAATTCGGATACCGTAATTGCTCCTCGCGGATTTCTATTCGATAAACCTCATTCTACTTCGGATGGCGTTGTGATTGAAATGCTGGCTCCCGATATTATACGGAATTATTCCAGGGTTGGAGGAACTGATGACTTGGAAATCACCTTCACGGTTGATGACCACGCAGCTGTTAAAACAAACATTTATCTCATTTCAACTACTGCAAAGGGCTTCGACTCTTCCGGCATCGGTTTTATTTCTCTGGAAGTTAAGGATACCGCATTAAATACTGTGCTTACAGAGGATTCAGTATATGCCCTCTCAACTGTTGAGTTCCACGGCATAAGTGCAAAAATCGATTTCACTCCTGGTAATCCCCCGGCCGCTGGAAATATTTACTCATTGGAAACTGTCCTCCCAGTACCCCCAAATATAATGGACGCTTATACATTTAAAATTAAAGATGCGGTTGTTAATAGTGAAATAATTAGGGAAAAATTAAAAGGAATTAAAGTTGTCCCCAATCCCTATGTGGTCTCTTCTCTTTTTGAACCAGAATTCGGAGAACTAAGACGCGAACCTCTCCGTCAGATACAGTTCATAAATCTTCCTC
>JAAYVN010000115.1 GCA_012517155.1 Ignavibacteriales bacterium
AGTGGGAATGGTTACCACCTGTATTGGTTTCTTACTCAGCCTTATGATCTGAGCACTACGGACGGTATATATGAATTCGAAAGTGTAAACAAATGTCTGAGTTATTTTCTTATGGGTGACACCACTCACGATGCTGGTAGGATACTCAGGATACCCGGGACACTTAATCACAAAACAGTCCCTCCCAAAGAATGCCAGATAATAGAAGCTAATTATGACACAAAATATGATTTTGAAGATCTCAAAAACCATCAGATAATCAAGATCGGCAATAAAATTATAAAGGACAAAAATATACAACAGTTACTATCAAGGTTCGATGACCAGAAATATCCAACGAGAAGTGAGCAAGACTGGGCGCTAGTTAATGCACTTATCAAAAATGGACTTGATGACGACGAAATTTATACCCTTTTTGATTCCTTTCCTCAATCCGGTAAGAATCTAGATAAAGGGGGCAGAGCTTACCTAATGAAAACAATTGAAAAAGCAAGATCCTCAATAAGTTCCCCAAAAGCTAAAAGCAGTGTTTTATCAAAAGATACTTCTATGGGTAAAAATATTAATCCTGATAATGTAACATTTTCTTGGAAAAGTGATCCTGAAGAGATTGGATATTATTGTACCGATAGTGATGGAAACGAAATCCGATTGAGTAATTTTACCATAAAGTATAACTATTTTCAAAAACTATATGAGGAAGATAACTACCAAACCTCTATTTTCTGTACGATTTACACTAAAACCCGCACCTACTATAATGCGAAAATAAATTCAAAAGTCTTATCGAGTCAGAATAAATTTATTGAAAACCTTTACGGCATAACCGGTCCGAATAGTGATATATTAAATAAATTTCTACTCTTCAAGAGTGCTCTTACACTCCATAATCAAAACACCCCTGAGATATTTGAAGTGGATTTTGGATATGATGCAGAACTTAAGAACTACTACACTCCTGACTTCATAATAAACAAAGACGATATTGTTAATAAGGAATCTTTAATAAGATGCGATCTCAAAAAAGAAAAAGATGACCTTAGATTTCAACAATCCACGCAAGAGGAAGTAGTAGAAATTATTCGTCGGATTGAGAATGAGATGTTTACCTGGACAGATGTTGGAACAGTGCTTGTCGGTCTTGCATACACAGTCACCCCGTTAATTTACCCCTTTTTTGAATCCTCGATTGACAGCAAACCTTACATGTTCTTCCTTGGTGAATCAAGCAGCGGTAAAACGGAATTCGCACGAATGCTCCAGAGATTCTATAAATCAACCGGTCGTGTCATCCCGGTTACCTCCACTCCCAACAGTTTGGGTATATATGGGTACTTTCATAAGGACTGTATCGTAGTATTTGATGATCTTAAATTATCAAATTTTAGTTCGGATTATGAACATGAACGACTTTCAACATTGATTCAGAACTACGCTGATGGGAATGGAAAGCAGAGAGCTACAAAGGATTTGAAAATACAAAAAGACTTTCCGATCCGGGGAAATCTTATCCTCACCGGAGAGGATATAATCCTGAATCAGGTTAGTACTATCGCAAGAGGTACAATTGTGGAATTTAAGAAATTAGCAGATAATCCCGAGCTGACTGAAAGAGTTAAAAAACTAAGTCAAGAATTCAATAAATTGACTCCTATTCTCATCCAAAATATTCTTTCTTATGACGGCGATTTTTCTGACCTTGAAAAAGAGGCCACTGAAAGAGTAAACCAGTTACTGAACCAGGAGATCGTGTCATCTGTTGAAATAATTTCAAGAATTAGAAATAACCTTAAATTGCTCTATATGGCTTATATGATATTCGAAAAAACCTTTTCTTTAAGAGCAGAGTACAGAAAAATCTTTGAGGAAAAGCTTCAAGATATTACTCGATTTACTCTGAAATTTCTTGAAGATGTAACACCTGATAAAGTTTTTATCAGGGAATTTTTTGAGGCTTTGGAGAACAGACGTATGTTTCTTTATGAGATTAATAGTTCTGAAAGTAATCAATACTCTCCTTGTGTAGGACATTACAAGATAGAAGCTGACGGACAGGTGAAAATTCAGATAAATATTAATCAAGCACTTCTTGCTCTCAATAAAGATCGAAATAACTTGAAATTGAGAGGAAAGGAAAAACTTATTAAAAAAAAACTTGAATCACAGGGATATATCTACACACCAAATTCAGGAAAAGTTAAAATTGCCGATCAAAAAGCATTTCAAGGATCCTGGTGGATTGGGGAATTCCCGACACACATCCTGACTGAGCGTAAAAGTACTCTTCAAGTTTATGATCCAAACAATCCAAATAAAGAACACGTTCAAGCTGAGAAAAGCAAACTAGAAAAAGAAAGTGACGAAGTTATTTTCCCAGAACAAGGTTCCGGAGGTTCCAGTTTTTCTAGGGGTTTTTAAAATATTTATTTTAGTCAATAATTAGGGGGGGTAATTAAATTTACTCCCCCGCTTGCAATATCTTTCTTAATCTACCCCATTTTCACCAGAACCTTTGGAACCTGTGCAACCTACATTCACAAATATGAATGGATTGTTTTGACAAAAAATACATAAATTAGCATGCAGAATGACATTTTGTACCAAATTGTGTATATTTTGACAACTATTAAGAACTGATAAATAGTTAAACAGTACTCCTACTTTGTGATATTTCCTTTTTCTATCATTTTTTAAGTATTTTCCCACGAGCGAAAAATATTGCACACAGTGGCATAGTTATTGCTAAGTATTCAAATAAATATTTTTAACAAAAAGGAGAAAAATATAGAAAAAGCAAAGTAATTTTCGCAACATTTGTTTTCAGTTACTCTGGATACAAATTTTAATTGTTGCAGAAGCAGGATTCGAAATGAAATCCGATAAAAAAGGAGAAAGAACAAAAATAAGTCTCTTTCTGGCACAGATTCGATAGTGCTAAACTGTATCGAATAATTAAAATTGTAAATAACTATTTCTTTAGTAAAAAAAGGAAAAAATGAAAACAAATAAGAATCTGATCAAGAATTTTTGGTCAAAAGGTACAGGGGTATACGAAAGTCGATTAGTCCGGGGAATATTTTCTCTTGAACAAATAGGTGAAAAAAAAATATACTTCAGGGTTAACGCTACGATAAAAGAAGAAAAAAATGAAATATATAACTATCTGGTAAATCAGAAACATATACATCAACTAGATTTACGTTTATATGTCGGGGACCCCTCTATTGATGAATCCTACTTCGAAATTGATCAAGATAATGGCACTGTAATTATTCATGTTGCTCCCCTCCAAAGCGATATCTCAGACAATGACTTTATAGAAGACTATTTGTTAAATACTTTTGGTGATAGTAGGGACTTTATAAAAAAATGGCTGGCTGTATATTTCTATACAAATCACAGAAGGCTGCCCGTGTTAATCTTAACGGGTGAACGTGGTTGTGGTAAGACTACTTTTGCCGAGGCTATCGGTGAGCTTTATCCAACACTCTCTTTCCCGGTTTCTCAGATCGATTCTCAGTTTAATGATTTCGTTGAAAAGAAGTATATATATATTGATGAGTCTTCAAGTGGAGGCGAATCACAATATGAAAAACTGAAATTGTATTCCGGTCAGGATTATTTAAATGTAAACAAAAAATACATTGATGCATATAAGACTAAAAATAATATGAATATAGTAATCCTGTCAAATAGAGATAATCCTATATGTGTAAGACCCGACGAAATTCCTGTTAGTGAAGATAATAATCAGTTTTTTGTTCGCAAACTGAATAAAACACATAAACTTTGTGATTACTTATTAAAGCAGAAACTCATTCGTCGATTAGGTCATTACGCTAGAACAGTATTAAAAGATGTCTTTGATTCAATCAAAGACGACATGGATAGATTCAGATACTCTGTCCCAGTTCCCATAACGGAAGAAGAAAAGTTACTCTTTGCATTTTCTGAACCAACTCTTGAGGAGGTAACTAAAAAAGTAATTAATGTCCTCTTACAGAAAATAGAAGATCCCGAATGGGAATATGCTGAATTTGCTCAAAATGGATACATTCCGAGCGATTTCTTTAAAGATTTGGACTTAATACCCGGAAATTATAAAACAGAGGTTATTAAAAACCTCCAAATTCAAGGGTATATGACACATGATAAAGCTGAAAAACAAAAAATGGTAAAAGGTTATAGACCTATACAATATGTGCTGGGGAAAAAATTAACTTCAAGATCAACAATTAAGGAAAATGAATCTGATACAGAAATAACTAATGCAGCATAAATATAAAAATATTCCTGATAAAATGCCCGTTTTGAGTGGTCAAAATGGGCATTTTTTATTTTATTGCGATACCAAGGAATGAAATAAATAATATTTTGCCCATTTTGCCCACCTTAAAAACACAAAGCAGCTAAATAATCTTATTATCAACACGGATACTCCCGCTGTACCCCGATAATCTTAAAAGATAATATCACCACTTCTGGTTGAGTGTTTTTCCCTGACAGATGCCATCAGCATTTCAAATTCGTCTTTTGAATAAACCGGTTTAGCCAATCCCTCATTGATTAAAGAGTCATTTCCCATAGATACAGAACTTTTCTTATCAACCGGATAATTAATACAGTACAGGTCTCTTCCCTGATCGATTGTAAATCTTACCGTATGCATAGTTCCGCTTTTAATATCTGTTTCGATAACCAGCACAGCAATACTAAGACCACTTTGTATTCTGTCCCTCTCAATAAAATAATTGCTTCTGGGATGAGTATCATAGCTGTATTCGGAAATAAGACAACCGCCTGATTCAACTATCTTCTGAGCTAAAGCAGTATTCTCTTTAGGATAGACAGTCGATAGACCATGAGCTAATACTGCAGCAGTCTTACCATTCTTACGAAGACAACCCGTATGTCCGGCAGTGTCACAGCCCTTTGCCAGACCACTTACAACGGTTATACCTTGATCAGCCAAGAACTCTCCGGCCCGTTCCCCCATCTTATAACCGAAATCTGTAGGTGTTCTGGTTCCTATCACAGCAACTGTTGGACGGGAAGTAAGGCACTTTATATCTCCCTGCACATATATTAATAAAGGTGGATTAGGAATTGTTTTCAGCCTGAGCGGGAATTC
>JAAYVN010000116.1 GCA_012517155.1 Ignavibacteriales bacterium
AAAGAAGATTTGAATATTCAAAAAGCCTTGGAACAGGCGATCAGAGACGCTGATGATAAAATTCCGGTTGTTGCTTGGAGAATTAACCATCAGCGAGGTTGGAATATTGTAATGCGGACGGTCGATTTTGTTGAACTCTTTACCGGTGTGCCATGCCAAAGGGAACTTTTTACCAACGTTCAGATGGACGGTGATGAATGGATGGAAGTTTATAAGAGGTATTTGGAAATTAAAAAATGAAAATGCAACCAATAAAATGTTAAAAAAACCAAATAAGCTCTACTCGGGAGGATTGCGGGTAGAGCTTTCTTTATTTTAAGGAGGTTTATGTCAACAACCCAACGACTAAAGTCGTGGGCTTATAAGCCCCCCGTGTTGACCAGACCAAGACTTGAAACAGAGCCTACGTTATAGATGTCATGACACGGTAGGGTGCTTCTCCAGCCTTGCCCCTCTGTTGTGCAAGATTAAACAAGCGTGGTGGGTAGCGCTAGTGTCTTGTACATGACAAGCGTCTATAACATGGTCGAGGAGAATATGACCTGCATAAGCAGAGAAAGGAGAAATTCCTATGGTATTTGTATTAGATGCAAATAAAAAACCATTATCACCTTGTCATGAAGCAGTTGCAAGAAAATTGCTTAAACAAGGCAAAGCAGCAATATTTAAAAAATATCCATTTACGATAATATTAAAAAAATCAGCAGAAGACACTAAAAACAAGCAAGAATATAGATTAAAAATTGATTATGGCAGTAAGCATACAGGATTAGCTATACTACAAAATAACAATGTAATATGGTTAGCTCAAATAGACCACAGAACAGACATTAAAAAGAAACTTGATGATAGACGTATGTTTAGACGCAACAGAAGAAATAGAAGAACAAGATATAGAAAACCAAGATTTTTAAATAGAAAAAGAAAAGAAGGATGGATACCACCAAGTTTAGAAAGTAGGGTTAATAATATAAAAACATGGGTTAATAGGTTACAAAAATTAATTCCATTAACTCACATATCTTATGAAAATGTTAAGTTTGATACTCAATTAATGCAAAATCCTGAAATAAGTGGCATTGAGTATCAACAAGGTACACTTCAAGGGTATGAAATTAGAGAATATTTACTTGAAAAGTTTGGTAGAAAATGTTGTTATTGTGGAAAAGAAAACATTCCATTAGAAATAGAACATATAATACCAAAATCAAGGGGTGGAACAAACAGAATTGATAATCTCTGTTTAGCTTGCCATGAGTGTAACCAGAAGAAAGGTAATATGACAGCAGAAGAATTTGGTTATCTTGATATACAAAAACAAGTTAAACAAACATTAAAAGATTCTTCTGTAGTAAATTCTACAAGATGGAAAGTTTATAATTTACTTTACAATAGTGGTTTAGAAGTAGAATGTGGTACAGGTGCTCTAACAAAAATGAATAGAATCAAATTAGGATTGCCAAAAGAACATTATTTTGATGCTTGTTGTGTAAGTCAAAGCACACCAGATAAATTATATTTTAAAACTAAAAATGTTTTATACATAAAGGCAAAAGGTCGAGGGAGTCATTGTAGAACAAATTTAGATAAATACGGCTTTCCGAGAGGATATTTAGCAAGACAAAAATATTTCTTTGGTTTTCAAACAGGAGATATGGTTAAAGCTGAAATACCAAAAGGAAAATATAAAGGCATTTGGTACGGAGAAGTTGCATGTAGAAAATCAGGTAGTTTTGATATTAAAGACAAGGAAGGTCAAAGAGTTGTACAAGGTGTAAATCATAAATATTTTTCAGTTGTACAACACTTTGATGGGTATAGTTATAGAAAGGAGGTAGCAATTCTTATATAGCGTGTTTAAAATACGCAATTCCTCCACGTGGCTAAAGCCAGTGGCTTCCTTGCGTAAGAATTGTGAACTATGAGCACATCTGAGGCAATTGTGGCTATTGTTTTTATCGTGATGATTTTTCTTGCTCCAATTATAAGAGATTGGATTAATAGGAGGTGATTTTTTGATCGAATACGACCATGAAGATTGGGTGAATCTTTTCAGGGAACGCTTATCTCAATATCCAGTACCAACCGAGCAAGTCTATGCCTTAATTGACCCTTACGAAAATTCTTATCTTTTATCCTCAATCGATATTGAACGAGGAAAAAGAAAGGGTTGTGTAACACCGGATGATTTTATTCAGTTTTTACAGGTGGAAATTGAAGGTTGGTTTTTTGAAAACAGGC
>JAAYVN010000117.1 GCA_012517155.1 Ignavibacteriales bacterium
CGTAATTCTATCTATTGTTGGTTCAATAGGTTTTATAGGCAGAATCTCAAATGAATTAGATGGAGCAAATCTCACAGAAAATTGCGTTAAGTTTAATATAAAATCAACAATTCTCAATGATGATTATCTTTATTATTTCCTAACCTCCAGTATTGGAAAAGATGAAATTGAAAAGCGTATTGTAGGATCAACGCAGCCCAAGTTACCAATTTACAACATAAAAGATATCGATGTTTTACTTCCTCCCCTTCCCGAGCAAAAGCAAATTGCATCGGTATTAAGCAGTTTAGATGACAAAATAGATTTGCTGCACCGGCAGAACAAAACCCTTGAGCAAATAGCAGAAACCCTTTTCAGACAGTGGTTTGTGGAAGAGGCTGAGGAGGGGTGGGAAAAGGGGACAATTGAAGATGAGTTTTATTTTACAATGGGGCAGTCACCACCCGGGGCAACCTTAAATGAAACCGGAACGGGTTTAATATTTTATCAGGGTAGTAGTGACTTTGGTTTCAGGTTTCCAAACCCACGCGTTTACACAACTGCACCCACCAGGATTGCAAATAAGTACGAAACCCTGGTTAGCGTAAGAGCGCCTGTTGGTGATATAAATATGGCAATTGATAAATGTTGTTTGGGTAGAGGTGTTGCTGCATTCAGATATAAATATGATGAAACTTTTTATTCATATACCTATTATAAGTTGCGATCTTTAATGTTACTGATAAAACAATTCGAAGATTGCGGAACAGTATTCGGTTCAATTGGAAAAGATGATTTTAAAAGTATTGTTAATTTAATTCCGCCAAAGAGATTAATAGATGAATTTCAAAAAAGTGTAAGAGTTTTAGATGATAAAGTAATGTTAAACTCAATTCAAATCCGCACATTAACCAACCTCCGCGACACGCTTCTGCCAAAGCTCATGAGCGGGGAAATACGTCTGAACCTTGATTCACATGATTAAAAGGATTAAAGGATTAAAGGATACAAGGATACAAATAAAAGCAATCAGGAAAATCCTTCCAATCCTTTTAATCAAGGTCCGGACGAAGGAGTGAGTAAATATGCAATATAAGGAACTGACTGAGAAGATAATTGGCTGTGCTATGAAGGTCCACAGAACTTTGGGAAACGGTTTCCAGGAAGTGATTTATCAGCGGGCTTTGGCGCTTGAAATGGACCTGCAGGGTCTTAAGTATGAACGAGAAAAGGAAATGGATATTTTCTACCTGAATCAGAAAGTTGGTACACGCAGAGTGGATTTTTTTGTTGAAGAAACTGTTATGGTTGAACTAAAAGCCCTTTTGGAATTGGAAGAGGTTCATCTTTGCCAGGCGATGAATTATCTTGAAGCATATGGTGTGGAAATCGGGCTGTTAATTAATTTTGGGGCAAGAAGTCTGCAATTCAAACGGGTATATAATAATAAATTCAAAGTGTGAGTGGGTATGAACGGGCAAGAGTTAAGGAATATTTTAGACGGACTGATAAAGCTGAATTATGAAAATGAAGTGTTCGAGTTTAAGGAAGCAAAGAACCAGATTGACTTTAGAGAATTAGGAAAATATTTTTCCGCATTGTCAAACGAAGCAAATCTGAAAGGGGTATCTTGTTCCTGGCTTATATTGGGTATTGAGGACAAGAAGCATCAAATAGTAGGAACCAATTATAAGGCAAATCCAAAAGACTTGAACAAATTGAAGGGTGATATTGCGGGAGAAACTACAGATGGAATTACATTCATTGATATCCACGAGCTGCATATTTCCGAAAAAAGGGTCATAATGTTCCAGATACCACCGGCACCCCGGGGTATTCCTGTAGCCTTTCAGGGGCATTATTACGGGAGAGATGGTGAGAATCTGGGCGCGCTTAATCTTGAGGAACTTGAGAGAATCAGAAAACAAAATATTGAAGAAGACTGGAGTGCCGAAATTATAATGAAAGCTTCCGAGGAGGATTTGGATCCACTGGCAATTGAAGCAGCAAGAGTGAACTACAAGAAAAAGTTTCCCGACAAAGCCGCAGAGGTCGACAACTGGAATAATCTTACTTTTTTAAACAAAGCTAAAATAACTATCAAGGGGAGTATTACCAGAACAGCAATAATTTTATTAGGAAAAGAAGAGTCAGAACATTTTATTAGTCCTTCCGAAGCAAAAATACGCTGGTTACTGAAAGATGCAAATGGGCGGGATAAAGACTATTTGATAGTCTCTTGTCCTCTTTTATTAGCGGTTGATAAGATTTATGCCAAAATAAGAAATTTGAAGTACCGCTATATTAAAGATGGCAGTTTGTTTCCTGATGAAGTGGATCAGTATGAACCTTATACTATCAGGGAAGCACTTAATAATTGCATTGCTCACCAAGATTATGCTAAAAACAGCAGAATTAATGTCGTTGAAATGGAAGACCGTTTGATCTTTCAAAACGCGGGGCATTTTATACCCGGTTCCGTTGAGAAAGTGGTAATTGATGATGCACCTGAGATTCAATACAGGAATCGGTTTTTAGCTACAGCAATGTTTAATCTCAGAATGGTAGATACGGCGGGGGGAGGTATAAAAAAGATGTTCGACTATCAAAGAAAAAAATTCTTTCCCATGCCTGAGTATGATTTGACGGAGAATAAAGTTAAGGTAACTATTATAGGAAAAGTTCTTGATCTTCAGTATACAAGATTGCTGGCTATGAATACCGACCTTAGTCTTACTGAAATAATGATGTTGGATAAAGTTCAGAAAAAAATCCCGCTAATGGAAGATGAAGCAAAATATCTCAAGAAAAACAAATTAATAGAAGGCAGAAAACCCAACTATTTCATCTCCAAAACAGTTTCTCAGAAAACAGGACAAAAAGCAACTTACACAAAAAATAAAGCTTTTGACAAAAAATATTATTTGGATCTGATCATAAAAGCAATATCACAACATGAGTCCTTAAATAGAAAGGATATTGATGACCTTTTATTGAACAAACTGCCGGATTTATTGACTTTAAAACAAAAGAAAATAAAAGTTACGAACTTAATTGCAGAGTTAAGAAGAAATAAGAAAATTGTTAATAAAGGAAGTGATACTAAACCAATCTGGACATTAAAGAGTTAGAGTATGGAAATATACGGTTCTTAGTGCTAATAATTAGGATAATTAAAATAATTATAAGAGCTTTATTAGAGAATATTATTGAAAAAGACGCAATTATTGCTTAAAAAAAAGGTTTTTGTCACATAATTTATAAGAGCTTTATAAGAGATTTATAAGAGAGATAATAAGAGTTGAACCCTGTAACCGAAAATAAGAAAGTATGATTGATAAAATTATTAACTTATTAAACAAATCACATGATTCGACATTATCAAATATGCCTCCGACTATTTTATATAACGAAGGCTGGATGCTGAGACTTGTCTTGGACTGGTTTAAAAATAATCCCGGAGTAACCCACAAATTAGCAATTCCGGCAGACTGCAACTGGTATTCGGAAGCATTACTTCCTTCACCATTTTTACGGGGACCTAAGGACAAGAATAAAAGATTTGCGGAAGGATATACCCATGCTGACGGAGTTGCAGGAAAATTTGATATTGGAATTATAAATAAGGGTGAACTCTCCCTTAAACCTGAATGTGATTTTCTCTATATCACAGAAGCAAAGATGTTCAGTTCTCTTTCTGCCGGTACGAAAAATGCAGGGTATTATAACCAGGCAGCTAGAAATATTGCCTGTATAGCTGATCTTTCTGTTCGCGCCAATCTCATTAATTGTTCATTTAGGAGATTAGCTTTTTATGTATTATTGCCGGAGAGTCATTCAGATATGAATAATATTAAAACTATTATTAGCAAACAGCATATTACAGCTACAATACTCAGGCGGATTAATGATTTTGAAAATTATGATAATGAGCATGGTTCAATATCCTGGTTAAGGACCAACACTGCAGATTTTGTGTCAAAAAAAATTGAAACAGATGTGATAACCTGGGAGAAGATTGTAAAATTTATCAATGATCCATCACTTGAAGTTTTTTATAACCGATGTTTAAAGTTTAACCAAAAATACAAAAATGCCTAAAACTAAATTAAATATATACTTAAATCCTAAAGACCGGCCTAAAATAAAAGATTTTACAATAATATATGCTATAATAAAGAAGGACATAACCAAGAAAACAATGGGGCTGCCGTTCTTCAGTAAATTGTCTTTAAAAAACGCCTGTAGAAAATTGAACAATTATGGATATAATGTGAATTTGTGTTTCATTGAGGATACATCTGAAAAATATGTTTGATCTTGTTTATTGAGGGTTGTGGGTGATAGTAGATCTACAAAATCTGTTGTTATTAATTGATTCCGGCAATAATAGCGGTAATTTTGACCGAGAAAATGACCGGAAAACGATTTTAAGCGTCTATAAAAATATTATCCGGTCAAAAAATAAGTTAAATGACCGGATTTATGGCCGAAAAAAAACATACTGAATATTGATGAAAAAAAGCGAATTCAAAAAATACCCCAAATATAAACCCAGCGGCGTTGAGTGGATAGGCGAGATTCCGGAAGGGTGGTCTGTAAATAGATTAAAAAATTGTTTGGAAAGCGAACAAAATGGGTTTTGGGGTGAAGAAGAAAAAGGTGATAAGAATGATAAGGTATGTATTAGGGTTGCAGATTTTGATAGAGACTTTGATAAACTAAATAAAACCGGAAACACAACAAGAAATATAAAATTACAGGATTATGAAAAACGTAAACTAAAACTTGGTGATTTGCTAATTGAAAAATCTGGTGGTGGTGAATTAACACCAGTAGGTAGAGTTGGATTTTTTGATTGGGAAGAGATTGAAGCTGTTTGCGCAAACTTTATAGCCAGGTTACGAATCAAGGATTCACACAATTCACGTTTTTTCTTTTATCTGTTTAAGGCGCTATATAAAAATAGATTGAATTTAAAATCAATAAAGCAAACAACTGGAATACAGAATTTAGATACATATGATTATTTTTCTGAGCTAATTGCAACACCACAAAACGGTTCCGAGCAAACCGCCATAGCCAATTATCTTGACGACAAAACGGCAAAGATTGACTCGCTGATTGAGAAAAAGAAAAAACTGATTGAACTCTGCAAAGAAGAACGCACTGCAGTAATAAATGAAGCAGTAACTAAAGGTCTGAACCATGATTCACATGATTTAGCTGATGAACATGATAAAAAGAATCATGGAAATCCTTTAATCAAGCTTAATCAGGGTTCAGACACTAAAATGAAAGACTCCGGCATAGAATGGCTCGGACAAATCCCCCAACATTGGGAAGTGAAAAAGTTGAAGTATGTAGGAAATATAGTGTTGGGGAAAATGTTAACTAATGATGACAAAGGAGGGTATTATTTAAAACCTTATTTAAGAGCAGCAAACTTACAGTGGTTTAAAGTTAATGTGGAAGATGTGAAGGAAATGTGGTTTTCTGAAGCTGAACTCGAGAAGTTAAGAATAGAAGAATTTGATTTATTAGTCAGTGAAGGGGGTGAAGTTGGTAGAACTTGTATTTGGCAAAAAGAATTAGAAGAATGTTTTATCCAAAATTCAGTACACAAAATTACAATTGAGCAGAATCAAGATCCTTTGTTTTTCCTTTATCTGATGTATTATCTTGGTAGCATCGGTTTATTTGAATCAATTGTAAATAGAATTAGTATTGCTCATCTAACCGGTGAAAAAATAAAAGATATTCCAGTTTGGCATCCGCACAAAACAGAACAACACCAAATCGTCCAATACATCGAAGCCGAAACAAAGAGAATAGACGGAAAAATTGCCCGTACAGAAAAAGAAATAGAGTTATTGCGTGAATACAGAACAGCGTTAATCAGTGAAGTAGTAACCGGGAAAATAAAGGTATGCTGAGTGAATATTAATTTTTAAGCAGGACTAAAGTATTAAAAATAAATAAGTTAGCGTTTGCTGCCGGCTTGTATGCCGGTACCAAAAATCAGAGATTACACAAGGTGTTTATATGAAAAACTTAACAAACTCAAATATTGAGAGACAAAATATTCTGAATAACCGTTTTGCCCTTGAGCGTATTCAAGAGTATTTAGGTATTCAGGGAATTGTGTTTGAAAATGAGTTCAAGTTCACAAAACAGATGATAGCGGACTTTTATGAAATTGATATTTCGACAGTTGACCGGTATTTATCAAAATATAACGATGAATTAAAGCATAACGGCTACATTTTAATACGGGGTTACTTATTAAAAGACTTTAAGTTAAAGTTTGGTCACCTCATTAATAAGGCGACCAAAACCACAGTGCTTGGTTTATTTAATTTCAGAGCATTCCTTAATCTGGGGATGCTGCTCATAGAGAGTGAAAAAGCACGCCATATGCGCAGCAAGATTCTTGATATAGTTATTGATACAATAAACCGGAAAACCGGCAGTGGCACAAAATATATTAATCAAAGAGATGCAGATTATCTTTTATCTGCAATAAAAGAGCCAAAATACCGTAAAGAATTTACAGACGCACTCAATAATTGTGTAGAGATGGGTAACTATAAGTATGCTCTTTACACAGATAAAATTTATGAATATATATTCAGAGAAAAAGCAAAAGAATACCGGAAAATATTAAGATTGAAAGAGGATGAAAATGTAAGAGATACAATGTATGCGGAGGTTCTTGATTTAATTGCATCGTTTGAAACCGGACTGGCTTATGAATTAAATAAAAAAAGGGATGAATTGGGAAGGAAATTATCGCCATCCGAAGTTGATAAAATTTTCAAAAACTTTGCAGAACATCCTTTGCAATTTCCTC
>JAAYVN010000118.1 GCA_012517155.1 Ignavibacteriales bacterium
TGCCTCTAGCAAGGAAACTGAAACTAATGTTATGAGACTTTTCAATTCTATTTTTTCTCTTTCTCAATTCCTAAAAGACGCTTTAGTTTACTCTCATTTTCTACCTTCAATTATAAGAATTGTTGCAAATAGTAATTATTTGACGGATATTCTTGTTAGGGATTCAAGTTTAATTTATTGGTTGTTGCTTTCGAGACCTCAATATGAAAAAATTGATAAAATGTATTTAGAAAAAGAAATTCACTCTAGGTACCGAAATTTAAAGAATTATCCTTCCAAACTAAGAGTCCTGAAAGGTATTAAAAGGAGAGAGATACTGGGAATTGCTTACCGAGATATTTGTGGTTTTGATAATTTAAAGGAAACAACCATTCAATTATCCATTCTAACTAAAGTAATTTTAAATCAATTATTTATTGACTGCATCAAACAAAAATTAGAAGAATATTGTATAAAAAAATTGTCAACTTATTATTTTTTAATCGCTTTAGGAAAGCTTGGCGGAGATGAGATAAATTACAGTTCAGATGCCGATATGATGCTGGTATATGAAAAAGACGAAGAATTAAAAAAAGGTTTAACCAGTCAGGAATTTTTTTCTTCAGTAATCCAGACATTCATTCGAACTTCGACAGAAAACAATGAAGATGGATTTCTATACAGAATAGATTTCAGACTTAGACCATATGGAAAGGATTCTTCGCTTTGCAGATCACTATCGAATACATTTGATTATTATGAAACAGAATCCGCATTATGGGAACGACAAATGCTCATCAAGTCTTCTTATTTATGTGGAAATAAAAATTTATATAGAGAGTTTAGTGAATTTACTTCTAAATTAATTTACCAACTTCCTGTATTATCATCTCCTCATGATTATGTTGCCAAAATGAGAGCTGAAAAAGTTGGAAAACTAAGAGACAGCAGAGATATTAAGGAATCAAGGGGTGGTATAAGAGATATTGAATTTCCTGTTCAGCTTTTACAACTTCTCAACGGGAAACGAAATCCCAAGATAAAAACAGGGAATACAATCAGTGCTTTAAAGTTATTGAATGAAAAGGATATTATTACTGATGATGAGCATTATAGTATGCTAAGCGCCTACATCCTGTTTAGAAAAATTGAACATTATCTGCAACTAATGAATAACAATCAAACTCATCGAATACCTGAAACAGGAGAGATAATAGAGAAAATCTCAATGTATCTTGAATATGCTTCAGTTGCGGATTTTTCTGCTGTTATCTGTGAACACAAAAAGAGAGTAACTGAGTTTGCAAGATCAGTTTTAATGGAAACTGAGAAATTTGATGATAATGTGATTGATGTGAACTTCTCAAAAATGTGGGAAAAAGAAAAAAAGTTTTTAAAATCAGGAAAAGGAATTCTAGGAAGTAAATTTTCAGATCTTAAAACAGAAGAAATATTCTTAAAAATTGAAGGCTATTTGGATGAATTTCTAAAACAAGCTATTGATCCTGAAAGAACTATTAATAATTTTGTTAAGATAATCAGAAAATCAAATTTTCCCTCTATTTGGTATGACTTGTTTTGTGACCTTAAAATTTTCAATTATTTTCTTACAATCTGCGAAAGATCACAAAAAGCTGCGGACATTCTCGCTGAAGATAGGAGTATAAGAGATGCCTTTCTTAATGGAATATTCTTCAAAACAATTTCTGAAAAAACTTTTCAATTTTTTGAACCCAAATGGATGCTTTTTGATTTGATGACAAAATTTGCTAATAAAATTATTAATAGTGAAAAAGTGGGTGTCATCCTTAGTCACTATCTAAGTAAAAAAATAACAGACGCAATTAATAATTCGTTAGATGAAGCTGAAAATCGACTGTATAAAAGATATCTTTTATTTTTAAGTATGGGGAGTTTTTCGACAGGAGAAATGTCCTTCAACTCAGATATTGACATAATTATCCTATACTCAAAAGAACAGGTTGCACATCGATTAGAAGAGAGAATGTTCAAATTATTAAGTGACCTTCAGAAATTGCTTTTTCCAGTAAAAGTTGATTGTAGACTAAGGCCTGAAGGACAGAGTGGTAATCTGGTCTGGAGTATCCGTTCTTTTTCCGAATATTTAAAGAATAGATCAAGAATATGGGAATTCCAGAGCTACACAAGGATGAATTTGCTGAGTGGAAGCAAACAAAAATACTCAATAATCAGAGATGAGATAATTAATTCGATTAAAAACCAAAGTCATGAAAAAATAAAGTCGGGAGTTAAGGACATCAGGATGAAGAATATTGATTCCACATTATCCTTCAATATAAAAAGTGATTCTGGAGGAATACGAGAGAGTGAAATAATAGTACAATATATTTTGTTAACTAATCCGGATTTATTAAAGGAATTTCATGGTAAAAATACTAAAGAAATCTTAGAGAAGATAGGTGACAAGTTCTTAAATTTTCAAGATGATGCGGAAATCCTTTTAAGAAATCGAAAGTTTTTAATAGATTTGCAACTTACATTTCAAAATTATATCGGATCAAGTGGCAGTTTGCTTCCTACTGATGATGAGAGAATGAAAGCGTTAGCTAGGATATGTGGTTTATCAGATGAAACATCACTGCAAAACAAAATTAAAAATACTAGAAAGGAAAATTCTACGATCTTTCGTAAAACAGTTGAGATAAATAATTGGATAAAAAATTAAGAAATATTTTAATTATAATTATTACTGGGCTGATTTTAAGCATTTATCTTTACACAATTGCTCCATCAGTCATTCAAATAGACTCCGGGGAACTTGCAACTGTTCAATGTTTACCTGGAATAGCTCATCCCTCCGGATATCCACTCTTTACATTGCTGGGGTACTTATTCTCTTTACTCCCTTTCCCTACAACTAAAATATTTCAGTTAAATCTCCTTTCGATGGGATACACACTGATTGCCCTTATTATATTTTACAGAATTTGCCTGCTCATTCTGGACAATTTGTTCTTCTTTGGTGTAATAAATTCACTCAAAATCAGTAAGAAAAAAAACAAATCTAAGTCAAAAAATAAAAACAAATCTATAGAATTCCGTAATATTGAGGAATTGCCTGGAAAGGAGATCCAAGAGGTTGATAAACTTATCTCTGCAGCATTAGCAACCCTGATTTTGGCTTTTAGCTCAACGTTTTGGTTCCAAAGTGTTGCAGTAGAGGTCTATTCCCTTCATTTATTACTTATTTCTCTAATAATATATTTATTATTAAAGGCATATACGGGAAATCAAAATGGTGTTAAATCCTGGATAGTATTTTCAGTAGCACTGGGATTAGGTTTTACCAATCATTTAACAACTATCCTTATTATTCCTGCATCAGCATATTTATTTTTTAACCGTAGAAAATTCAATAAATTATCATTAACAATTATTGCAAAAATGTTTGCTGTCTTTTTATGTGTTTTTGTAGCAATATATTCAATTCTCCCAATTATTGCGAGTTTGAATCCTGCTCTAAATTGGGGAAATCCAATTGATCTTGAAAGGATATTAAGACATATTTCCGGCAAACAATATCAAGTATGGATTTTTTCTTCAATTGATTCTGCGAAAAAGCAGTTTATTTATTTTCTTAATAATTTGCCCAAAGAGTTTTTCCTGTCTTTGATCATTATATTACCAGGAGTAATAATATCTTTCTTAAAATATAGGAAACTTTTTTATTTTATATTTTTACTTTTCTCTACAACAATAATTTATTCAATAAATTATGATATTGTGGATATAGATTCATATTTTCTCCTCGCTTATATAGCTTTATGTATTTGGAGTGTTATGGGGTTGCATTTTATAATTTCCCGAGTATCTATTAGTGTACAAAGCAGATATATAATTACAGCTATTTTGGTAATGCTGATTTCAATACAAGCATATACAAATTATAAGAATAATAATCAGAATGGTAATTTCGTATTTGAAGATTATTCAAAATCTGCATTAGCATCAGTAGAGGAAGGGGCAGTAATATTTTCTTATCAATGGGACTATCTGATTTCACCGGCGTATTATTTCCAATTTGTTGAACATTTTCGAAAAGATGTTGCAGTTATAGATAAGGAACTTTTACGAAGAAGTTGGTATTATAACCAGTTGGAAAGAAATTATCCCGAGGTTACAAAAGGCGTATATGAAGTTAAGAATCAATTTTTGGAAGCAGTACAACCTTTCGAAAGGGATGAAAAGTATAATTCGGAAACATTGGAAATTTTATACCGACAAATCATGACAAAACTTGTAGCAACAAATTATCCGAAAAAGAATTACTATATAGGTCCTGAGCTGGTTTTAAATGAATTAGCAAAAGGTGAATTTAGTCTTCCTAAAGGACTTAAAATTGTACCCCATTTATTCTTTTTCAAGATTGCAGATACTGATGATTATCAACCCGCCGGGGATTTTTACTATACTTTCAGAAAAAGTAGTATTATTAATAAATATACATCTTTCATTCGAGACGCAGTTCCAAATATGCTTTTGCGAAGAATCTATTACGAACTGCAGCATGAAAAATATGACAGAGCTCTTCATTACATAAAAGCTATAAAAACAAATTTCCCAGAGTACAGAATACCATCTGATTTATTAAATTTGGAAAGTGAAAACAAAATACCATGATTTACGAAATTCTTCTCAATACAATATTAGCGATAATTTCTGCAATGTTAGGGGCAAGTATTTTATTTGTAATCAAAATAAATCACAACAAACTTTGCGCCTTAATATCAATTTCAGCAGGTGCATTACTCGGTGCAGGACTACTTGTAATCATTCCTGAGACATTGAAACATCTATCACTTTTTTCAGTCCTTATTTCAACCGGGACTGGATATCTACTGTTTTGGTTAATAAGTAAGTATTATTTTCACATATGCCCGGCTTGTTCTGCCAGTCATTTTGATAGTTACACAACTCAAAAATTTACTGATGTTGTGAAAATGCTTTTTACTGCTTTGGCTATTCATTCTTTTTTTGATGGTTTAGCGATAACAACTGAACATGGACATATTCATCATGCTGGAGAGGGGGGGCACGCAGTACTTACAGCAATAATGGTGCACAAATTCCCGGAAGGCCTGGCATTAGCTTCTTTAATGCTTGGAGCAAATTATCCAAAAATTAAGGTTATGTTATTTGTTTTCTTGGTTGAACTAACCACATTGTTAGGTGGGATCGCCGGATACTTCTTACTGTCTACAGGTAATCTCGGTGACTGGGTTAGCTTAATAGAAGCACATATCGCTGGGGGTTTTATCTTTCTGGCATTTCATGCATTGATTGGAGAAACATTTAAGCATCATATGGGAAAGGTAGTGGTATACTTTTTATTGGGAGTTTTGGTCATTTCCTTCACAAGATTCTTATTCTAAAAAACCAATATTAAACTCGATTTAAGGGGATAGGAGCACAAATTATAGGAATTACTATTAATTTGTGATTATTTCAGGTATTTATTTTATCTTTTTCTCTGATATTACTAATTAATATAAACATTCTCATAATTGAAAAATCCATTAATGAGAAACCAACCTTGTATTTTTCTCAAAAAACCGTGATTTTACTCGATTTTTGAATTATAAAGTGAAAAATTGCCGATACAGGACTCCATAAATAGAAGGGCACAATTTTTGCCAATTCAGACATATACCGAATTCTACCACATATATTCGGACAACTTTGAAAAATAATTAATAAACAACTCATTTTAACCTATTTGGAGGATATCTCATGGCGTTAATTGCAGTAATTGATGATGATCTCGATATTATTGATGCCAGTAGTTTAGTACTTAAAACACATGGCTTCGATGTAGTAACAGCAACAAATCCTGATGACGGATACAGAATAATCAAAGAACATAAACCCGATTTAATCATCTTGGATGTTATCATGAACGAACCGGATGACGGTTTCTTCCTAGCTCAGAAACTCCGTAAAGAAGGTATCAGTATTCCAATAATTATGTACACTTCAGTTTCCAAAGCTCTTGGAGTGCAATATGATAAAGGTGAAATGGTTCCAGTTGATGAATTTGTTGAAAAACCAATATCACCGGAACAGTTGCTCAAGAAAATCAATGACCTGTTAGAAGCGAAAGGGAAGGAGAAGAAGTGAAATGTTAATACTTGAAAAGAACATGTTGACTGAAGAGATTGAAAAATTGGCCGAGCAATATGGGAATTCGAGAGCTTCGTTAATGCCGATACTTCAGGCAATCCAAATCAAATATAACCATATTTCAGACCATGCACAGCAGGAAATAGCTAGGGTACTTGATATTCATCCTGTGGAAGTTTATGGTGTTATTTCTTTTTATGCTTTTCTGCATGCAGAACCAAGAGGAAGAAATATAGTCCGTTTGTGTAAAACTATTTGTTGCGAACACGCTGGTAAAGATTTGGTTGAAAAAGCAATTGAGAGAGAAATTGGAGTCAAATTCGGTGAAACTACTAAAGATGAAAAATTCACTCTGGAATTCACAAGTTGTCTTGGTATGTGCGATCAGGGTCCAGCAATGATGATAAATAACGAAATTTATACAAAGCTTGATCCCGAAAAAGCTTGTGAAATATTAAGTACAATTAAATAAGAAGGAGCCGGAATGTTAACAGTTGAAAACAGACCCAAAAGAGATGGAATTATATTATTCTCGGATTACAAAGCCGGTTCAGGAATCCGACGATCAGTTGAAATGGGACGTGAAAATGTACTATTTGAACTAAGAGAATCAAAACTTAAAGGAAGAGGAGGAGCAGGTTTTTCTACGGCTACAAAATGGATGTTAACCGCTGCTGCCTCAGGAGAAATAAAATACATTGTTTGTAATGCAGATGAGGGAGAACCTGGCACATTTAAAGATAAAGTTCTGCTTACAGAATACCCTGACTTGGTTTTTGATGGAATGGTAGTAGCCGGTTTCACAATCGGTGCCAAAAAAGGACTTGTTTATCTTAGAGGTGAATATGTTTATATGCTTAAGTCTCTCGAAAGATATCTGGACAGAATGCGTACTTATAATTTGCTCGGAAAGAATATTCTCGGAAAAGAGGGATTTGATTTTGACATTGAGATAAGACTTGGAGCTGGAGCTTATGTATGTGGAGAGGAAACGGCATTAATAGAATCTTTAGAAGGTCATAGAGGAGAACCCAGGAACAGACCTCCATATCCCGTTAACACAGGTTATATGGGTTGTCCTACAGTGGTGAATAATGTAGAAACTCTGGCTTCCGTACCTAATATCCTTATTAAAGGAGGTGCCTGGTTTGCAAAACACGGCACGGACAAATCAACTGGTAGCAAATTATTCTCAATTTCGGGGGATTGCAAAAAACCAGGTGTTTATGAACTGCCCTGGGGTATTACGATTGACGAAGTATTAAAAATAGTTGAGGCTGAAAACACTAAAGCTGTTCAGGTTGGGGGTGCAAGCGGATCCTGTATCCCTAAAAAATGCTTTGACAGAAAATTAGCTTATGAAGATGCTGCCACAGGAGGATCAATCATGATTTTTAATGAAAGCAGAAATATGCTGAATGTTCTAAAAAACTTTATGGAATTTTTTGTTGAAGAATCTTGCGGTCAGTGTACGCCTTGCAGAGTAGGAAATGTTAAATTACTTGAAGGTATTGAGATGATTGAAAATAATGAATATACATTCAGATATATCAATCAACTTAAAGACTTGTGTAAAACCATGCAATTGGCATCAAAATGTGGGTTAGGACAATCAAGCCCAAATTCATTTTTATCAATTTTAGAAAATTTTAAGGAAGAAATATTCTTCAAAAACGGGAACGGAGTATACCATGGATAAGAAAGATAAACTTAGAGCCCCAGTTAGTCAACAACCTTTGAAAGTTGAAAAGCCTGCTGATACTAATACTATCGGAGGAACAATCAGCGTTCAGCTAAATGAAAAAAAGGTAGTCGTACCTTTTGGAACTACTATCCTGGATGCTTGTAAAGAGAATCAAATCTATATACCAACTCTGTGCCATCATTCTGATCTGTGTATTGCTGGTAATTGCAGGGTGTGTCTGGTTGAAGTTGAAGGGATGAGAACACTTCAAACTGCTTGTAGTTTTCCTATTACATCGAATATAAAAATACGTACTTCAACTGAAAACGTCAGAAAAGCACGCAGGCATGTTATTGATTTACTTTTAAGTGAACATTATGGAGACTGTTATGCATGTGTCCGAAATAATAACTGTGAACTTCAATCCCTTGCAAAAGAATACGGTGTAGATTCCTTTACATTTGGACATATTAAAGAACCGAAATATGAAATCGATAATTCTTCACCTTCGGTGATCCGGGATATGAACAAATGCGTTAATTGCAGAAGATGCGTAAGAACATGTATCGATCTCCAGGAGGTAGGAGTACTTGAAGCAGTCGGAAGAGGGAATGAAACAAAAATCACTACTTTTATGGATAAACCTCTTGCAGATGTTATTTGTATTAATTGTGGCCAGTGTATCAACAGATGTCCGACTGGAGCTCTGCATGCTAATGATCCATCAGACGATATCTGGAGGGCCATAGATGATCCAACGAAGCATGTTGTTATCCAGACAGCTCCTTCTCCAAGAGCAGCAATCGCTGAGGAATTTGGATTCCCGGCTGGGACATCAATGACTCAAGAACTTAATACAGCGTTAAGAAGGATTGGCTTTGACAAAGTCTTTGATACTAACTTTTCAGCAGATTTAACAATTATGGAAGAAGGGACAGAACTTCTGCACAGACTTAAATCCAAAATTGTCGAAAAAGATGATAGTGTCAAGTTACCTCAATTTACATCTTGCTCTCCGGGATGGGTTAAATATATAGAGCACTTCTATCCTGATTATCTTGATCATCTATCTACAGCTAAATCGCCTCAACAAATGTTCGGTGCTGTTCTGAAAACTTTTTATGCCCAAGAATACTGGATAGATCCAAAAGACATTGTAACTGTTGCAGTGATGCCATGTTCCGCTAAAAAATTCGAGTGTAATAGACCGGAAATGAACTCATCTGGATTTAAGGATGTGGATTATGGTCTAACTACAAGAGAATTGGCAAAAATGATTCGGGAAGCAGGTATTCATCTTCCTGAAATGCCAAAGAGCGGATTCGACGATCCATTCGGAGAAGCATCCGGCGCAGGTCTTATTTTTGGAGCAACCGGTGGAGTGATGGAGGCTGCTTTAAGAACCGCATATGAACTGATAACAGGCAGAGAAGTACCTTTCAAGGATCTGAAAATAGAACCTTGTAGGGGTTTTGAAGGAGTTAAAAAAGCTTCGGTCCTGCTTGAGGGCTGCAAACCTGATTATAGTTTTCTTGAAGGTGTGGAATTGAAATTCATGGTGGCTCACGGAACTGCAAATGCAATGACTGTAATGGAAATGTTAAAAAGGGGCGAAATTGATGATGTCCACTTCATTGAGATAATGGGATGTCCTGGTGGATGTATCGGAGGTGGAGGTCAACCTATTCCAACTTCACAAGAAATCAGAACTAAACGGGCAGAGGCAATTTATAAAGAAGAAGAAGGATTACCAATTCGAAAATCTCATGATAATCCACATATTACTTATATCTATGAGAAATTCTTTAAAGAAGGACCTTGCAGTGAATTATCCCATAAGCTTCTACATACTCATTACACCAAGCGTGGGAAATACATAGTATAATAAATCTTATTAATCCCTCTCAATAAAGAGAGGGATTTTTTTTCGTACTAATGCACAATTTTCAATTTACTATAAGATGAGAAAAGATGATACGTCTTGTACCTGAATGGGCACGCCATTACGAAGAGTTCTGGGCCGCAATTCGAAAGCGAAATATCTGGTTTATTAAACTCAGATATGCGGCAATATTAGCTCTTTTAGTATTTATAGTAATTTCTGAATACATCCTGGATTTCAGCTTAACTTATTTCCAGGTGTATTCACTTTTGATAATTGCCACCGCAATATTGGTATATAATGTTATTCTTCATCTTGTAAAGGATCGAATCAAGGAGATCCCCGGGAAATTTAATGTGCTGCATTTCTCACTTCTTCAGATCTTGCTTGATTTGTTGTCTTTAGCCTTAATAGTCTATCTGACCGGAGGTGCTGTATCACCTTTATACTACTTGTTTATTTTTCATATGATAATTGGTAGTTTGATTCTTCCGGGTAAAGTAGTTTATACACTTGCAGTGTCTATTATATTTTATTTTTTAATATTTTCTCTTCTTGAATTCTATAAATATATTCCTCATCAATATCTCAGTGGTTACATTGGTACCTCAATATATGATAATTTCAAATATATTCTCATAAGTAATTTTATCTTTAGTTTTGTAATTCTAACAAGCGTTTATTTCGCAAACGGTATTGCCAGGCAATTATATAAACTTGAACAGGATCTTGTTGAATCATTTGACAAACTGCATAAAGCAGAAATTGAAAAGCAAAAATATATAATGGCTGTCGTTCACGAGATTAAAAGCCCGCTGACAGTTGTAATAACCTACCTGGATATAATTTTAAGTAAAATGCTGGGTCCTTTACCCGAACAAATTGAAGAGCGAATTGACAGAGCAATAATTAGAGTCAGAGAAGCAGTTGGATTAATTAATAATGTTCTCAGAATATCAAAACTCCGACTTCTTGATGAAATTGTCTATGAGGAGTATGAAATTGGACAACTAGTAGAAAATGTACTTAGTGCAAGGAAATCCAATCTGGAATCGAAGCGAATTAGTACTGAAACAATTGATCAAAGAAAAGATAAAATTACTCTTTTAGGGGATAAGTTCTTAATTGAGATGGTTATATCGAATTTGTTAAGCAATGCTATAAAGTATACAAGCCACGATGGAAATATTAAAATAGCACTTTGGATTGAATCAGGGTATACAAAACTTAGTATTAGCGACGATGGAATTGGTATTCCCAAATCTGATCTTGAAAAAATGTTTGGCGATTTCTTTCGGGCGTCCAATGCTAAAAGAGATGGTTTCGAAGGAACCGGCCTTGGTTTATCAATAGTTAAGCAAGTAGTTGAAAAACATCACGGAACCATAGTAATTGATAGTCCTTCCGATATTGGTAAAGAGGGGAAACCGGGTACTCAGGCCACTATTTCCTTACCTTTAAAACAAGAATCCACGGACTCTAAACTCAAAAAACATGTTGAGTAGACACCTATAAATATTTAACTGAATCAATTTTAAAGGCTTTTTTTATTAATTGAATTTATATATATTTGATCTGGATGTATCCTCGAATTTCATGAATCCATAGCTATAGTTTTGACGAATTTTCCGGAGGTCTTATGAAGTCTATAATTTCTATTATTCTTCTTTTCCTTTTCGCTCAAACTTCTAATTTTGCACAAATTGTTGTTAATGGGGATTTTGAGTATGGGAATTCTGGGTGGACTATTTATAGTAAGAGTGGTCAGGGTTTAATTGGAACCGCATCATTTTTTGCATCATCAGCAATTACACCTCCTGTTTATCCAAAAAGTGGCGAATATATGGCAAGATTAGGAGGCTTTGGGTATGATGAAAGTGAAATCTCTCAAAATATTATTCTCCCAAACACTAATCCCCTATACTTGTCAATTTTTTATCAAAGCAGATCTTTTACTGGAGCTGAGTGCTCGGGATTATATCATGGGGGTGAAGTAAAAATAGTTATAGCCGGACAAATGATGTATAATGGCTATCTATGTTACTACAATGATATGCATCAGTGGACTAACGTTTATTTCGATGTAAGTGCAGCTGCCGGACAAACTATCCAGGTAATACTCAGGGTGGATGCTGCTAATTCAATGTGGTCATATCTTTATCTTGATGATTTGGAGATTAGAACACTTCTGCCTGTTGATGATGAAAAAAGAAAAGATCATTTTCAAAACGAATTATTACAAAACGTTCCTAATCCATTTAATCCTACCACTTCAATTCAATTTTCTTTATCTGAAAGTGATCGGGTTTCGATTAAAATTTATGATATTCTTGGCAATCTAATCTCTGAAATAATTAATGAATATCGAAATGCTGGAAATCACAAAGTAGATTTCAATGCGATTAATTTACCCGGGGGAATTTACTTTTGTAACCTTTCAACTAAGAAAATATCATTAACCAGGAAAATGTGTTTAATCAAATAATAAATATCCGAGGTTTTTATGCGAGGATTGATTCCAATTATTTTTCTCGTTTTGTTTTTTATGAGTTGCAATCATAATCAATATAAAATTGAGAAGATGGATCATGCTCTTATTCAGGAGATAAATTCTCTTGATAAAGATAAATCAGATAAGCTAATATCGATTATTGGAAAGACTATTTTAGAAATTAATGACAATATTAAGGAAGAAATTGCATCATCTGGTGTTGTAATAGAAACAGTCGCTGGCAATATTTTTACCGCTTCGGGAGATAGGTGTGGAATATCTAAACTTTCGAGGCAGGATTTTATTGAGAAACTTGAATTATCAGTTGTTAGACCGCTTATAATTAAATAATTCCGGATATCCGGTATGTAAAATATTTACTGAGGTATAAAATGAAAAAAATTATTCTGCTTATATTACTTATTTTTTTAGTTAGTAATTCAATATTTTCGCAAACTCACTATTTGGGAAAATCAATTTCAAAATTATCTGATAATCTTGGTAATATAATTGTTCCGAATACTTTTATTGCAGAAGGATGGGAAAACAAAGTATCTCCAACACTTAAACTGACTTTCAATAAATTTACTGAAAGCGTTGGGAAGGAAGATTTTAATGCGGATAATTTCATAAGTAGTAATAAGTTCGTTTCACTTAATAAAACTCTTAATGGAAATATCTTTTCCCCGGTTTTAATTCTTACTTCTGATGTTCAAGTAGTCAAGGATTATATTTCATCTATGGGTGGTGTTGTTTACTCGATAATTTACGATATTCTAACAGCCGATATACCACTGGAGAAAATAAAAGAAATCGCTTTGCTAGATGCTATAATCAGTATAGACGGTAGTAATTATAGATATAGCTCAATGGATATTAGCCGGACAGATATAAAAGCAGATCAAGTACATAATGGTATAGGACTTCCAAGAGGCTTTAAAGGGAATAATGTCATAGTGGGAGTTCTTGATAGTGGAATTGACTGGAAGCATAATGATTTTAAGAACACAACAAGCGGAAGTCGTATTCAATACCTTTGGGATATGTCAGGTTCTAGTAATCCCCCCTCCGGGTACACTTATGGCAGAGAATATACTAAATCCCAAATTGACGCAAACCAATGCTACGAGACAGATGCTGATGATGGAGGAGGTCATGGAACTCACGTTACTGGGACAGCAACCGGCAACGGAAATGCTATTGGAAATTATATTGGGATAGCTCCGGAAAGTCAGATTATCTTTGTTAAAGGATTTCGATCCGGTCCGGGATTTGCTGACGCAGATGTAGTAAATGGGTGTAATTATATATTCACGAAAGCTGCATCACTAAATAAACCTTGCGTGATTAATCTAAGCTTGGGAGGTCATTATGGTTCACATGATGGCACCAGTCTTTATGAAAAGGCATTAAGCAATCTTACAGGCAATGGAAAAATCATTGTTGCCGCAGCTGGTAATGAAGGGGCTTCGATGAACCATCTTAGTTATACAACGGGAGGTACAGGAGTCTCTACAGCCAGACAGAGTTTCTGGATGATAAACGAAAATTCCACCATTTCCGCTGTAGATATGTGGTATAATTCGCCTGGTCAGATCTATGTCGGATTAGCTGCTTATGATGCTCAGTTTAATCTTATTGGTAATACGAATGCGATTGCTCCAGGCCAGAAAATTGAGGATGCACCATTTATAGTGGAAGGTACTAATTATGGATACGTTACTATTGATGCCTCAGTTACATCCGACCCAAACAACGGATCGAGAAGAGTGGTTTTTGCTATAGATAGCCATAATGGAGCAGTTGGAATTAGAAATTGCTATTGGACTATTTACACCTATGGTTCAGGCACATTTGATGCCTGGTGTTTTACAGGGGGGAATTTTACTACGGATAATAATCCTTCTATTGGACTTTACCCGGGTGATAATATTAAGTCAATAGGTATTCCAAGCACAGCTTTAAAACTTTTATCCATAGGCGCTTATGTTACAAAAACACAATGGACTGATATTGATGGACAAACATGGGGGCAGGGAGGTAATCCCGTTCTTCAGTCCAGGGCTACTTTCAGCAGTATGGGCCCAACTAGGGATGGAAGGATAAAACCTGATCTCTCTGCTCCGGGAGAAGTTATCGTCTCCTCTCTGTCAAGTTTTCTTACCATAGGTGGAAATGGTACTCCACGAGCTCATATTGTGCTGGGTGGTAAGCACCAGAAGATGCAGGGTACTAGCATGGCATCTCCGCATGTCACTGGTGTTATTGCCCTTATGCTTGAACGTAATAGGGGACTTGACTATCAAAGTGCTTATAATATATTAACCGCTAATACAAAAAAGGATTCGTACACCGGACAAACTCAGAACAATAACTTTGGTTTTGGAAAACTGGATGCACTCAAAACCCTTCAGAACACTCCGGTTGGTACCGGAACAGGTGATGAGCAAGAGTTGGTCACTGATTACAGTATTATGCAAAATTTTCCCAATCCCTTTAATCCGGAAACAGTGATAAGTTACAGTTTGCCGAAGACAAGCAAAGTTACACTTAAAGTATTTGATCTTTTAGGGAATGAAATAATTACATCGGTTGACCGCGAAGAGATCCCTGGTTCATACAGCGTCAAAATTAACGGAGACAAACTTGCTAGTGGAGTATATTTCTACAGAATTACTGCCGGAGATTTTATCGCCACTAAAAAGATGATTCTTATGAAATAATTAATTATTTAATTCGACATATCGGATGGGTTTAATTAAATGAGTCGGTTGTCTGACCGGCTCATTCTTTTTGGAAAGAAAAGATAATTTATATTCATACTTTCTTCATTCAACTTAACATTTCAATAAGTTTGTCTGTAAAAACCACCCGTTCTGTATCTCTTCACAAAAAATATAATGAGAATAATTGCTGAATAATTCAACATCTGGATATTCCTGGTATGAGAATGATACCAAGATTTTTACCCCGTTTTCTAAGATCATACCTTCCCTCCTCCTTCGATCTAACTTCGATCATGTATGCCTGAAAGTGTAATATTTTTTACCCTAAAACTTGTTTTCGAAAACTGTAAATTATTTCAACATTCTCTGCGTTTTGATATAGGTTTTTACCCACTCGTTACTTGAACTTGAAACCCTTCACTGGGTTCTCAACTCTGCTCACTCATCCTTAATAATTTCTTAACATTCTTAATGGAAAAATGGATAGATTTTCCTTTCCAATTTTCTCTATGTGTGTTATCTTACTATGTTAATTATGATTAATTATATAGAATTTTTAATGAAAAATATAATTCGTTTATTTCTTGTTTTTGTTTTCTTTTCGTCATCTGCCTTGCCTCAGGATATTCTTATCCATAAGCAAATGGATGACGCGAAAAAAATTACTTCCATCGGGAATATTGGGCTCACTATCACTAACTTCGGTACTTATGGCAACGGTTTTGTAAAATGGCCTCAGGAACCGAGTTGCGAGTATCCGCTGGGTTCGGGAATTGAACATATCTTTGATGGTGGACTATGGATTGGAGCATTTATTTCGGATAATGCCACAGGGCTTAATAAAGTGGGACCCTTTGTCACCACAGGTGCTGTGGATGCTGCCTCGGTTTCCACAAGAGGTGGAGGCTTTGAATTTACAAATCCGGTTGGGAGTTTTATAACTGAGCGATCTGCTCTGCTCACTTCAAAATTCTTCTCACCTGAAGCTGTTAGTCATCAGGATTTTAAGATGACTTTTAATGATACCAGTACTATACTCATTGGGGGCGAACCTATACCCGATCACAGCCCACTTGGAGTAAAAGTAGATTTAGAGACATATGCGTGGAATTATAGTTACGCAAATAATTTCATAATTTTTAATTATACGATTCGAAATGTTGGAAACAAGTATCTTGATAGTATTTATATAGGTTTATGGACAGATGCTGTTGTAAGAAATACGAATATTACTAGTCCAAGATCCGGCGGAACCTTCTTTTCCTACGGAGGTGATGGATATAGCGATTCTATGAAAATCGCTTACGAGTTCGATGCAGGGGGTGATGTTGGATTTACAGATAGTTATATTGGTTTGCAATTTCTTGGGTCCTCGATACCTGCTGATAGTGTTAATTTTAATTGTTGGCAGTTCAGAAATACCAGTGATGTGAATTTATTTGCCCCAATGACTGACGTAGAAAGATACAGAAAAATGCAGGGCTATTTTGGAGGAGATAACAGATATCCATATAATATTTCTCCTGCATCACTCAAAGGTCCTTCAAACCGGTCAATATTAATAACCTCCGGATCATATTCACAATTAAAACCAGGTGATTCTTTAAATATTGTTTTTGCATTAATAACTGCCAAAAAATTCGGTACTGAACCCGCATCTATTGATAATAATGAGCAAAAATATAATCTGTATACTAGCGGTGAATGGGCACTTAGAGCTTATTTTGGAGAGGATCGTAACAGAAATAACACTCTTGATCCTGGCGAAGATCTCGACAATAATGGTTTCATTACAAGATATATACTTCCAAAACCACCGGATGATCCTATTGTAAAGGTTATTCCTGAAAACAAAAAAGTAACTATTTTTTGGAATAAAAGTGCTGAATCTACCATTGATCCCATTCTTGGGACAAAAGATTTTGAAGGCTACAGATTGTATAGAACTAATGCAGGATTTGATTTAACTCAGATTCAGGACATTGAAGGTGCTCTGGTTGAAATGGCGGAATTTGACAGTAGTGGAAATAATTTGGGTTTTAACACCGGATTTAGTTTCGTTGAATTATCATCTCCTGTTAAATTTGATGGCGATACGACTAATTATTATTACAAATTTGAAGTTGAGAACTTATTAAATGGCTGGCAGTACATTTTTTCTGTTACCGCTTTTGATAAAGGAGCTCCTGAAATAAAACTTGAATCTCTTGAGTCTTCAATTCTGGCAAATTCCAAAAAAGTCATTCCCGGGGTTCTTCCGTCACAATCTGATGATGTTAAACCCGGTGTATATCCAAATCCATATTATGGTAATGCAGTGTGGGATGGTAACTCTGAAAGATTGCGAAAAATTTATTTTTATAATATACCTGAAGAATGTGAGATCACCATTTTTACTTTGGCAGGTGATATTGTTAAGAAAATATACCACGATAAAAATAGTAATGGAAGCGATTTGAGATGGTTCCAAACCTATTCTAAGGATGGCTCACAACAAATGACGGGAGGGGAGCATGCCTGGGATTTAATTACAGATAAGGATCAGGCTATAGCTACTGGTCTTTATCTCTTTTCAGTAAAAAATACTAAAACCGGTCATATAAATACCGGCAAATTTTTAATAGTTAAATGAAAGGAAAAGTTACTATGAAATTAAGAGCAATCTTAATTGTTTTTATTCTGTTGACTCTTGTGCAGGTTTCGAATGCACAGAATTATCCTCATGTCTCCATAAGGGATATCCAGTTCGTCCCGCAAGATTCACTGATTGCTGGTAAAGATGGATCTCCTTACATCGGAGATACTATCCAGGTCACAGGAATTGTTATAGTCAGTTCAATTGTGGATCCCACATTTGATAGAAGACCAATAATGTGGGCAGGAGCCAGATGGCAGACCTATCTTCAGGATACTTCCGGAACAGAGTTTATAGGATTAAATATTATTCAAAATGATACATCGGGTGTCAACCAGAATTCGCTTATGGATCTGATTGATACAGCACAAATTGTAACCATTGTAGGTGTTGTTGAAGAATATCTTGGAAAGCAAACTCAACTGAATGTCCGGGCAATTTATCCTGTTCAGTTTTCAGGGCAATTACCGGAAAGACCTGCCCCAAAAGAAATTACAATTGCAGAAATGAACACCGGTGCCGCACCTAATCCCACAAATATTATGAGTTCAGGTGAAAAGTATGAAGGGCAGTATGTTATTCTGAGAAACGTAATCTCCTCTAACAGAAATACTTCGACAGGAACTTTCTATATTAATGACGGACTTGGAAATTCGATGTATGTTCACGATCAGTCAGGTTATTTTACAAAAAGAACTCATAAATTACGTGACTTTGAACCACCTTTAGATGGATCAACAATTGCATATATCCGAGGTGTAGTTGGTCACAATTATAATCCAAATCATTATACTATTCGTCCAATTTATCCGGATGATATGTTTATTACAGATTCTCCGCCAGCTATTTCTAATATTAAAAGAAATACTTCTCTGATTGCTCCAAACCAAGCTGTTACGATTTCTGCTAATGTTATAGAATATAATCAAGGTGATTCTGTTGTTTATGCAAAAGTAATGTATCGCGTTAACGGAGGCCCTCTCACAGAAATTAATATGAATAAAGGTGCGAACAATCTCTATTCAGGAACAATTCCGGGCGTTAGTTTAGACAGTGCACTAGTCGACTTCTATATTAAATCTCAGGACGCAACCGGTTTAGTTTCTTATAATCCGATAGATACCGCAAGAGGGAAATATTTCTATCTTGTGCTTAACAGACCTTTAAGAGTTCAGGATGTTCAGTACAGCCCGTTTGGAAGCGGATACAGCGCTTATAACAATTACCGCGTTACTGTCTCTGGTACTGTTACTGCTGATACATCGGACCTCCAGGGGGATGGAAACCAGGTTGGCAGACGAGTATACATTCAGAATGGCACCGGTCCATGGAGTGGCATCTGGGTTTTCGGTGTTAATGCTGATGCCTTAAAACGAGGAGATAACGTTACAATCACTAACGGTCTCGTTACAGAGAATAACAACAACACTCGGATTGACAGTATTCAGCAAATTATTGAAAATTCAGTTAATAATCCTCTTCCTCCAGCTGAATTAATTTTAACAAGTACAATAGCAACCAGTTCCATTGTCCCGGCTGGTTCTGTCCAGGCTGAGCAATGGGAAGGTGTTTTGGTGAAATACGAAGGTGTTGTCGTATCTAATGAAAATGCAGACGGCAACCCGGGTCCAAATGGTGGCGGTAACTCCAATTTCGGTGAAATTGTTGTTAAAGACGCTTCTAATGTTGATACCAGGGTTGAACTCCAGGAAGGTAACCATGTTTATCATAATCAGTGGATTGCCGGATTAGACACTGTTACAGGTAATATCAGAGTTAAAGCAACTGATACCTTTACTCAGATGCACGGCGTTTTGTTTTACTCATTTGGTAACTATAAATTAGTCCCGAGAAAGAACGATGACTTTGTTGGTTATGTGGCTGATGCAAACGAACAGGATGTCCCTGAAATTACCTCTTATAATCTTGACCAGAATTATCCTAATCCGTTTAACCCGACTACAACAATTAGTTACTCGATTCCTAAGGCAGGATTTGTTGAAATTAAAGTGTTTAACATACTTGGTCAGGAAGTGAAATCATTAGTTAATCTGGAACAAACTCCAGGAAATTATAAAGTGATCTTTGACGGAAGAGATATGACTTCCGGTGTTTATCTCTATCAAATAAGCATAGGGAACTTTGTTCAAACAAAGAAAATGATCTTAATGAAGTAAATAATTGCGTTTTACCGTTCCTCTATCCGGGGAACGGTAAAATATTCTATACGGATTTAATCCATCCGTTAGCTTAGTAAGAAATAATGTAAAAAATATTTATGAAAAAGTTTCTTTTTTTAGTTGTGGTTTTTTTAACCGGAATGTTTATAAGTTCATGTTATGATGAACTTGTTGACACTCCAATACCTAACAAACCACCCAAATCTTATATCTCATTATTCCCTGATTCAGTTATTAGTCAGCAGCAAAGCAGATTAAGAGTCCATTGGTGGGGAGATGACCCTGATGGTCTTGTCATTGGTTATTTCATATCCTCCGATAATATAAACTGGCTTTTTACATCCAGTAACGATTCTACAATATCTTTTCCTATAACCGGATCCGATACCACTATTTTCTTCAGAGTTGCGGCTGTTGATAATCATGGTAATTTTAGGTATGATAATTCTGTTATTAGAAACGGAATTAGTTTTGGTTCGGAACCATTTGTGGATTTAGATAGCAATGGTGTATTTACAGAAGGTGAACCATTTATTGACATTGGAGAAGTTGATCCTAATCCGGCTGTAATTCAATTACCTTTAAAAAATTCACCCCCGATTCTGAAGTTCCTTACGGATAAAAACGGCTTAACAATATCAGTTCCGGAAACAACTTTCACTGTAGCCTCATTTGGATGGACAGCTGAGGATATTGATGGTAATGAATCGATTAAAGCAATTTATGTAGGACTTAATGATTCTATAAATCTTATTGAAATTCCCAGTAGCACCAGATTTATAACTATAAAAGCTGTGCCTCCGTTTTCGGGTGAAGTTGTAAGTTGTGACTTATTCTTGGGAACGTCTGTTACAACTCCCTATCAAACTAAATTACCGGGCTTAAAACTGAATGATGAGAATAAAATTTACATTTCTGCAAAAGACATTGCCGGTGCTTCAAGTGAGTTCCTTAAAATGCCATCCACTGGGTTAAAATGGTTTGTAAAGAAACCCAAAGGAGAAATTCTCATAATTGATGATTATGCAACCCTGGATAATGCCGCGGATTTTTACAATGCAGTATTTGATAGCTTGAATCTTTCCAATAAAGTTGACATACTGGATATTAAACTTGGCAGAACTACAACCACATACGGAAGTTTACTGCCAAAATTTATCTCCCCGATGTTTACTGAAACCCTTAAATTATTTAAGTATATCTTCTGGTATAGTGAGAATGATCCAACTTTAGAACCGGCCCAAATTTGTATACCTACATATGTACAAAATGGTGGCAAGATTCTGTTCTCAATGGTCTTTCCACAGCTTTTTGACTCTCGCGGACTAAGTGATTTTTTACCGGTGGATAGTTTGAGTCCAGCTCCTATTAATTTACTATTCCCGAATACTCAAGTCAATCCATCATCTTTCGCTATTTCAAATGGTTATCCTCAACTAGCAAGAGACGGAAGTTCAACACCGGTTGCCAGAATCAGAACTTACTATCCAAATGTTTTAACAGCAGATATTTTATATACCCTTGGATTAACAGGTAATCCTGTTATTGGTTTTAAATCAAAGGACTCAAGAATTGTATTTATGGGATTACCTTTGCATCGTACTAATGGGTCCCCTTTTAAAATAAAAGATTTCTTCCATAAAGTGTTTTTTGAAGAATTTGGAGTTTCTAAATGAAAGTAATGATCCGAATACTTTTTCTATATTTATTTATTTCCATTGTGATACACGCTCAGGAGAAAGGAAATTTAGCGGGAAAAGTTACCGATGCCGGTAACGGTGATGATCTTCTGGGTGTCAATCTTGTTCTCCAGGGGACTTATTATGGAGCAGCAACCGACATCAATGGTAATTATCGTGTTCAAAATATTAATCCTGGAACGTATACAATTCAGGTTTCTCTGATTGGTTATAAGACCATGCAGTTTACCGGAATTAAGATTGAAAGTGGGAAAACAACCACATTAAATATAAAGTTAGAAGAAACTGTTCTAACTCTGGGACAGGATGTTGTGGTTGTCGGTGAAAAACCACTTATGGATGTTGAAGAAACTCAAAGTAAGAAAACTCTGTCCAGAGAGGATATAGAGCTCTCAAGTGTAGAGGGTATTAAAGATCTTGTCACTCAGCAAGCAGGAGTTGTTCAATCAGATAATGCCATACATATACGGGGAGGAAGGTCGTATGAAAATGCTTTCTTACTAGATGGAGTTTCAGTACAAGATCCCTTAGCTGGAACAGGTTTTGGGCTTCAATTAAGCTCCAATGCAATTGAAGAAGTTGAAGTTATTACCGGGGGATTTAATGCAGAGTTTGGGCAAGCAACCTCAGGAATAGTGAATGTGAAAACAAGAGAGGGAGGGGATAAGTATAACGGATATCTTTCATATAAAAGAGATAATTTTGGTTCAAGGTCTTCAAATAATGTTTTTAACATTGACATTATTGAAGCTAATTTAAGCGGTCCCGAGCCTATTACCAGCTTCTTGCTTCCGGCGTTAGGATTGAAAATTCCGGGAGAATTAACATTTTTCACAAACTTCTATGGCGGAATGAGCGACGGAATTACTCAAGGTTATTATAAGAGCACTGCCAGCAAACTCTATTCCTCCACTTTCTTTGGTTCAAGGTTCACACCAAGAGCAGAAAACAGCTGGTATTGGATAGGAAAAATGAACTACAAACCCGATCCCAAAATTCGATTGTCTTATTCGTTTAATCAATCGGTAAGTATTAATCAAAACTCTCAGTCACTGCAATCCAATCTCGAATATGTTGAGCCTAGTCCAGGTTATCAATATGAATTTCAAAATATTCTGGATAATGCAAATGTCTTTACTCATAATAATAAATATAACACAATTACACTAACTCACACTCTGTCTAACTCGACATTTTATGAACTTAAAGCAAGTCACTTTTTTACTAATTTAAGAGCGGATGCGAATGGGAAGTATTATAATCAATATGTTGAACCTAAAGATATTACTAACTTCCCAATTGAGTATTATAACCTTGTCAGAGATACAGTAGGAGTTATACCGGGTGACGGTTTTTGGGATGTAGGGAATCCTTTCACATGGCGTGATCACTATTTAGAAGAATTTTCCATAAAAGGCGATTTAACAAGTTTCTTTGACGAAAAAAACAAATTCAAAGCCGGATTTAACGTTCAGTTGCAAGAAATGCAAGTAATTGAAATTTACAAGCCTTGGATTGGTACTCTCGGATTAAATAATGATATATATAAGGTTCATCCGGCTATTGGTTCTCTGTATGCTCAGGATAATGTTAATTTTAGTGGAATGATCCTGAATTTCGGACTTAGAATGGATTTTTGGTTCCCGGGAAAATATGTTGATGATGCAGTAGAGAATCCTGATGTTGTAACCATTCCGGATGAAACAAGGGAAAACTATAAAAATAACAGTATTCCATGGTTTGGAAACAGACGCTTTAAAGCAAGACTTAGTCCAAGAATTGGTATTTCACACCCGGTATCAGATTTTCAAACACTCTTTTTCTCTTATGGTCACTTCAGCAAGTGGCCAAGACCCCAATTTATTTACGCAAAACTAAATCCATACAGTGCTCAGTCGTCATTCCAGAAATTTGGAAATCCCAACCTAAATCCTGAAACAACAGTAGCTTACGAGATTGGAATTAAAACTCAGTTCACTCAAAATGATGTATTAACCGTTACTGCGTACTATAAAGATATTTTTGATTATGTCTCTACCAGAACTGCACTGATTTCTTCTGCTCGATTTGCCACACAACGTTTCATCACATACGTAAACAGCGATTATGCAAGTTCCAGAGGTGTGGAGATTGAGTTTAGAAAAAGAATTGGGAGATGGTTTAATGGAAACGCTTCTTTCTCTTACTCCATTGTAACCGGAAAATCTTCTTCTGCAGATGAAGGTGTTTTGGTTCTCCAGGGTGACCTTGATGAATCGATTAAAGAGGAGTACCTTCCTTGGGACAGACCATTTACAGTTTCCACCACGGCTAATTTTTACGTAAATAAAGATGAACCTTTGTTTGGATTTCTACCCGGTATTCTCGATGATTATAATGTGTACCTCAGAGGATTCTTCCAGTCTGGTAAAAGATATACACCCTCTTTATTTAATGGAAGATATGATACTGATGGAAGACCAATTTATGAAACTGACAGAAAAAACAGGTATAGCGAAACAGGAGATAACTGGTTCTGGATCGACTTGAATTTTGAAAAGTATATTTACTGGGGTGATTTGAGATTTTCTGTATTTGCTGAGATTACAAATCTATTTGATATAAAAAACTCAGCAATAATTAACCCAGTCACTGGTAAAGCATATGAATTGGGTGATCCTACTCCATCAAGCTGGAATGATCCATTATATCCGGATGTGCAGGCTCCTTTAAATCCGTATCCGTATAACCCAGCGCGTTATCTCACACGAAGAAATATAAAATTTGGAATTAGCTTAAGATTTTAACTATGAGAAGAATTATTAATTCAATATTAATTGTATTTACCACACTGCTGATTATTAATAATCAGACTTATGCTCAACTTTTCCCAACACTTGGTGGTCAACGTGTGGGAATCTCAACAGCACAATTTCTTAAAATTGGAGTTGGAAGCAGAGCTTCTGCAATGGGAGATGCTTTTGTTGCCATTTCGGATGATGCATCAGCATTATATTGGAATCCAGCAGGTCTCGTTCAGTTTGCAGATAACCAGGTGATTTTTTCTCACAATACATGGGTAGTAGATATTAACCATGATTTTCTGGGACTTGTTTATCATCTTTCTCCAATGGACGCAGTGGGGGTTTCGGTAACCTCACTAAGCATGCAGAAGATGCCCGTAACCACTGAATTTGCTCCAACCGGAACCGGGGAGTACTTTTCTTTCGGTGATTTAGCTTTCTCTCTGACTTATTCAAGAGCAATGACGGATAAATTTAGTTTTGGCGGAACTGTCAGATATATGGAAGAAACTCTGGATAAATTAAAAATGAGGGGCGTAATGATCGATTTAGGGACTTATTACTGGACCGGGTTAGGTACTTCTCGTTTTGCAGTTGTTGTAACCAATTTTGGCAACCAGATGGCACCTGATGGTGATATAATTCTTTTTGGAAACAGAAAAAAGTCAGATTGGCAGTCTTTTTCGCCTCCAACAATGTTCCGTTTTGGATTTGCATTTGAACCCGTTTATACTGATAAGCATAAATTAACAACATCCATACAACTTAACCACCCAAACGATAATAGCGAGAACGTTTCGTTTGGTGCTGAGTATAAGTATGATGAACCCTTGTTGTATAGTCAACTTTTTCTCAGGGGGGGTTACAAGTATAATGCAGACGAACAGGATTTTAGCCTTGGTGCAGGTCTGGCTCTCTCACTTCCTTTTGGGAATATTAAAATTGATTACGGATATGCAAACTTTTCAACACTCGGATCTGCCCATAGATTTACAGTAATATTAGGAGCGGTGTTATGAAATTCATTAGACTATTAATTCTCCTTTCAATTGTTTATTTTTCAGGATGCTCGGAGAAATTCGATATTAATGAATTCTCTGATAAATCAGGTTCAGGGAATATCAAAGGAGACACAGTATATATTCCCCTTAGTCCAAACTGGACGGGTTTTAGTAATCCTCAAGATATTTATATCGGTAATGAACCTTTTATTTATGTATGTGATACTGACAACAACAGAATTGTGATGATGAATCTTGCCGGGCAAGTTTTAGGTACTCGCTATCTCGAGAAACCACTTGCTTTAGCACAGGATTATGCATTGAATTTAATTGTTGCTGCTCACGATACTTCCACGTTTGTTGATGGCAAACCAATAGCAGCATTATTTAAGATTGATATGGTGGCAGGCGGACACAATATCCAAACCGCTCCATTAATAAGGATTTTCTATAAAACATCATATGATCTTAGTTTTAAAGGAAAATATACTGGAATTAGTGTGTTTTTTGATAATTCCTACTATGTAAGTCGTACCGGTCCAAATAATACTTCACTTACAGATAAGGATAATTCTGTTTTAATATTTAATGTAAAAAAATATCCTGATGGAACAAAAAAAGATACTTTGATAGGACAGATACCAAATTTGGAAGCTGAGGGGACGGGACTTTTAACAGCAAATCAAATTAGTTCGATGACTTCTTTTAAGCGAAAAAATATTGATTTTATTATGACTCTTTCAGGCAATACAAGTTTTAAAACACAATGGCTATATTATAATTACAGTGGCGAAACTCCCGGGTACGAAAACAGATTATTCCCATCTGAAAAAGGAATGATGAAAATTAACAAATTCTCTCAACCGGAAGCGGTTACAGTTGATAATTCCGGTAATATTTTTATTGCTGATGCAGGCAAAGATTCGATATTTAAGTTTAATCCTTTTGGCGATGAAATGCAATCCTTTGGGGGTGCTTCTGTATTTAATAAACCCTCAGGAGTTGCTTTTTTTGATAAAGTCCTGTACGTAGCTGATGCAGGCAATAACAGGATTCTAAGATTTGTATTATCAACGGACATTCAATGACAAAATTATTTTTAGTATTTACTTTATTTATCACGGTTTATCTGAATGGACAGACTGTTCTTCCAATAATCGATTTAAGGCAAAACGATGCGAATGGCGTCCCAGTCGGTAATGGACAGTTATTCACCGTGTCGGGCGTAGTGACGGCCGGAAATAATTTTGGAGCAAGTGGTCCAGGAGCTATTCAGGATCATACTGCAGGCATTTCAGTTTATGGAAGTGCATTTGTTAATCAAGTTCAAATAGGAGACTCTGTAACAATAACTGCACAACTTGTTCATTTTAATGGACTTACGCAGCTTGATTTTACTAAACCCGGAGCATCTCTGGTTAAACATAAAAGCGGTGTTGAAATTGATCCGGTTATTGTAACTATTGCTCAGATAATTGCTCAAACCTGGAACGGTATTGAGGAAATTGAAAGTGAACTGATCAGAATAAACAACGTTTCAATAAATGGTACAGGGAATTTTACAGGTGGCACTTCAGGATTTAATTATACTATTTCAGATCCTACCGGAACCCTGGCTATGAGAATTGATGAGAGTGTGAATCTGGTAGGTACTCCTATTCCATCCGGGGCAGTGGATTTGATCGGAATTTTATCTCAGTATAAATATGCCGCGCCCTATAATTCTGGATATCAAGTTATGCCAAGATTTATTAATGATATTATTGATGACGGTTCTCCTGTAGTGTTAAATCCTCTCGTTGTTTCAAATATTGATTCTGTCTCATTTACGGTTTTCTTCTCGACTATCAGAAATGGAAACAGTCAGGTTAAATATGGCTTGACTCCATCACTGGAACTTGATTCGGTAATAATTGATGATGACACGACTTTCCATCGTGTGCCAGTAACCGGACTTCAACCTTTCACTACTTACTTCGTAAAAGCGTTTTCAAGAAATTCAGTAGGGGAGAGTTCAAGCTCAGTTCAGTCAGTTTTAACGGCCGCCTCAAATCCCACAAGCGGAGCAATTAACGTTTACTTTAACTTTGCGGTAGATACAACAGTGGCAATAACAGGCAATAATGCCAGTGGTTTTGTTCATTTCCCGACCAAGTTAATTGAACGGATTAATGCTGCAACTTACTCAATTGATCTGGCTCTATATAGTTTTTTTGGATTGAGTGATGTTGCCAACGCATTAATAACAGCGAAAAACAGAGGTGTTAAAATTAGATTTGTTTATGATAGCAGAACAAACCAGAATAATGCGGCGATGCTGATTAATGCGGGAATTCCATATATTAAGAGACCTACTTCTCCAAGTGGAATAATGCACAACAAATTTTTCATTTTTGATGCACGCGACACCAACCCAAATAACGACTGGGTGTGGACAGGGTCATGGAATGTTACTTCTTCAGAGGTAAACTGGAAAAATAATGTTATTGAGATAAATGATCCGGCGGTTGCTTTGGCTTATACAAATGAATTTCAAGAGATGTGGGGAAGTAATAGTGATACCCCAAATCCTTCAAATGCCAAATTTGGTCCTCAGAAAACCGATAATACACAGCATGAATTTACTGTTGGTGGAAGAAATGTCAAGATCTTTTTCTCTCCATCTGATAACACTACTTCGAAAATAATTGATGTTATAAACACAGCAAATAATAATATCTATTTTGCCACATATTCCTTTACAAGAAGCGACATTCGTACGGCAATGTATAACCGATACCAACTCGGCGCATCTGATATCAGAGGCATTATCGACCAGGCAAATGGTACAGGATCTCAATATTCTCAGCTTCAAGGCTTTGCTCAGATGTTTACTACTGTTTCCACAGGTACAGTACACCACAAATATGGAATGGTGGATGTTACTAACCCTCTAAGTCAACCGACGGTAATAACGGGTTCACACAACTGGTCTGGGAATGCTGAGACGGATAATGATGAAAATACGGTTATTATTTCTGATATCTATATTGCAAATAAGTATATGCAGGAATTCAAATCAAGATATAACGAAGATGGAGGCACAAGTTCTTTTATAATTCCTGTACTTGGTGTTGAAGACGAATTATTTGATATATCAAATTACTCACTAAATCAGAACTATCCAAATCCCTTTAATCCATCAACAGTTATTAGTTATGATCTGAAGTCATCAGGCTATGTCACTCTTAAGGTTTATGACATTCTTGGAAATGAGATAAGTACTCTTATAAATAAAGAACAAGCACCGGGAAGGTATTCAGTTCCTTTTATAGCTTCAGGATTATCCAGTGGAGTTTATTTCTACACTTTGAATACAACGAATTATTCTGAAACAAAGAAAATGATTCTAACTAAGTAATTTATACCCCTCTGGAATAACAGAGGGGAACCATTTCTATCTCAACATGTCAATTAAAGAGTCCAGGGAATAAGCTGCTGCAATTACTGCATTACCACAAATAGTGATTTCAAAGAAATTTGAAAAGAAATGTGTAGCAGGGATATAATCTAAAGGGCGACGTTACTTACTGCCCTTATTTCATTATTTATTTTCTCCCTTATACCTCCTTCGGTTCTCCTTTGACTGACTACCTGAATATTCTGACTTCACGAAAATCCAAGATTCATGTTAAAATCAGAAAGGCATCCATTCTCCTAATGAAAAATCCGGAAATCCATCACCGACCTTAAAATCATGTGCAGATAAGACCTGCATGTATAGAATATTGAATGGGTTAATAAATCTTAAAAGCTCAGTATGTATATATCGTAAATATTATATCTTATTATTAAATAATATAAAATATACAAATAAATAGATGGTCTGGATTTCAGCTGAAAACACTCCCGGAAGGTAACCGAAAGGGAAGCTGAAGGGAAGACTTTCCCAAAAATCACATTTTTATCAGTTCTTTTAATAAAAAAAGAGCAGGAGAAATCCTGCTCTTTAGTATATTATTTAAGTACTTTGCCTACTTAATTAACTGCATCTTCTTTACAGAGGTAAAGTCAGATGTTGAGAGTCTGTAGAAATAAGTACCTGTTGAAAGGTTAGTTGCATTGAAGTTAACAATGTGATTACCTGCAGACATCATTTCATTGTTTACAAGTGTTGCAACTTCATTTCCCAATACGTCATATACTCTTAGATCAACAGTAGTTTCAACCGGCAGTCCGAATCGGATTGAAGTTGTAGGATTGAACGGATTAGGATAGTTCTGATCAAGAGAATATGTGAACGGAGCAGTAACATCAACCTCAATTGGTTTTGAGTAGGTAAAAGCGCCGTTATAATCAATCTGTTTCAGTCTGTAAGTATAGAGCTCATTGCTAACCTGCTGGTCAGTGTAAGAGTAGTTCTGAGCTTGAGCAGTAGAACCCATACCGTTAATATAGGCAATAGTAAGATAATTCGAATTAGCAGTTTTACGCTGAATTTCAAATCCTCTATTATTGGTTTCTGTTGCGGTTGACCAGTTCAATACAACGTTTCCGCTAACTACTTTCCCTTCGAATGAAGTGAGCTCTACTGGGACATTAGGTGTAATGTCAACATAGAACATTGGGGTTATCTGCCAACCATCATTATAAACTGTGGCTGATGATGTGAACTGTGTAGCAACACCCTTTACTCTGATTGGCCATACCGGTTCAGGTTGACCATCAATATCGGTATCTCTGTCAATTCTTAGAATAAGTTTATTAACTCCATCCCAAACTCCAAAATTAGCATCACTGTTGAGGGCAGGCCATGCAACTGTTACACTAGGATCAGCAAAGAGCATGTTGATTTCAAGAAGTCTTGACTGATAATTATAGCCATTAGCAACATAATTTGGAATAGTAGTAGCAATAGGAGTAAGAGCATTGCCTGATGTAGTCTTCAATACATCGCCCATAGTAGTCAACTCAAGTTGTACGGTTCCTCTGTACTGAGTAATCTTTCCAGTAGCAATCAACTCATCTCCGACATTATAAACCGGACCGCCGCCTGTCTCGCTTCCTTTAGTTATAACAATACCGCCTGTTTCATCCTGCATAGTGTACTGAAATCTGTTTGCTGAAGCAGTAAGGTTAACACCGTTTACGATACCTTTAACTGTAGCTGTCTGATTTAATCTATCAGGTTGAAAATCGCTGTTTGCATCTACTCTGACTGCAGCAATTGTCTCAACAAGATACCTGCCAAGAGTAACAATTGGTATTGGAATAGGATAACCACTTGAGTACATAATTTCCTGACCCGGCATTCCGTCAATATTAGCTAAACCTATAATATCGAACCTTCCGTCAGCAGGAACAATTTGCTTATCCAGTAATTGAGTTTCATATGATGCAGGCATTAAAATGTCACCACCGACATATTTCAGTCTGACGATAGCACCATTTGGACTTGCGCCTCTGGTTCCGAATACGAAATCAAGTTTACCATCAGCATCGATATCTCCAACATCACCACCGAACATACGACCATTCATCCCAACCAGTCCAGCAAAATCAGCGATTTCATTGAATATCAGAGTATCACCGGATTCTCTAAGCAGCCACACTTTCTGACTAGCACTAGCACCTCCACCTGCAACAACAATTTCTTTCGTTCCATTGTTGTCAATATCAGCTACACAAGCTGTTTTCCAAGTTCCTTGAGGTAATAAAGCCTGTGCCGGGCTAATAACGTATTCTGTGCCACTCCATTTAACTTTTACTACTGTACCATTTGTTGAGAAAAGATAGATGTTCTTATCAACAATAGCAATATCGTAGAAAGTTCCGGTAAACGAAGCTGATCCCTGACCGTTTTTTTCCATAGTCCATACTTCTGATCCGTCACCATCATTCGGAATATTGGAGACAGAAATAATACCAAATCTAAAATTCGACTGACGATCAACGAAAACAAGTTCCTTAGCGGCATCATTGTCAACATTAGCCATTAGCCATCTGAAAGGCCTGATTTCAAGACTTGCTGTTTCAGTCATAGTATATTTTGCGTTAGGTCTGTAGTTGTTTGTACCGGGAATTAAAATTCCCATTACATCACTTCCATCGCCTTTGGACTCGAATACAATAACTCTTTCCGGATTTGGGCTAACGCCAGATAAGAAATTATTGACCGGACCCCAGATTACCTCTTTTCTGCCGTCATTATCCCAATCATCAACAATCAACGATGGCCAGGTGTTTTGTCCGGGAATATCAAGTACAGCGCCCCAGACTGAATCCCAGCTTGCTCCATTCCATTCATATTTGTATATTCTTGGAATTAATTCATCAGGGGTATCGCCTGAGTTTTCGTTTACAACGAACATATCAATTTTACCATCGCCATCAACATCAACGTTGGTAACCATATTTCCCCATCCACCCGGTTCAACAGCGGGAGGATTAAGGATGTGCTTTCTGACAAACAATTCAGTCTGTGCAGAAAGTATTGTGGATAGAAGAATTATAGAGAGAACAAGAGAAAGTTTTTGCATTTTAACCTCCGATTTATTTAAGTAATGACATTTTTTTAGTCAATTGTTTATTTCCAGCTTGAAGTGTATAAATGTACAAACCTGAAGCCATTTTTGATGCATCAAATGAGAATTTGTATGTTCCTTTTTCAAGAATAGCACCATTAATTAATTCAGCTACAAGTTGTCCGTTTACATCGTAAATGTTCAGATTAACAACATTGTTTTCTGCTAAAGAAAATTCGATTGTAGTTGTTGGGTTGAAGGGATTTGGATAATTTTGAGCCAATGTAAATTCAGTTGGAGTCAATCCCTCCGTTTTTTCTAATCCGAGAATAGTTACAGGTATTGTTGGGATTACCCCGTCAAAGTACCATTTGTCAACTGTCCATCCATAATAGGATACTGTATACACATTAAAGTTTTCATCATAATCAGAATTGTACAATGCGTTATAAGCTGAGACGCTATCATTAGGAGTTGTATAACTACCCGTTTGTGCGAAGCTCCAACCTGCAGCATCTAGTGTGTTCATAATATCGCCTGTATTAGGATTAACCATATAAACACGCGAATATTCATAAGCTACTCCTAAACGGAATAACTGAGCACAAGAGACCATCAAAATGTTCTTGTCCTGCATATATTTTAGGCCAATCGGACCGGGGAATATTGTATCAACACCATTAGAAGCCATTGGCTGATCAGTTAATGTAAAATTAAATCCGTTATACAATGTATATCCGGTTGTGGGACTGCCGGTAAAGCAATAAACTTTATCAGCATCATAATTCGAGGCATAAACTATTGTTCCTTCAGCGTTGGTTGTAACTCCGGTAATTCTACCTGGATCAGGAATATTAATTGTTGCCAGAGGAGTGGAGAGGTGCGGTTGATCCAACCAGGCTGTTTCTTCAGCAATGCTCTTGAAAACAAGAATTTTTCCGGGATTACTGCCAATTCCGCACTGACCAACATATACCCTTCCATTATTGTCCACGTCAATTCCCCAGAGAGAATCCGCTTGCGTAACCAGGCGATAATCAGTGGAAATTACCGAATCAGCAGACATTCTGAAGACAAGAATATTTCTCTCAACGTCATTGTTTGCTACGTAAACCAGCGAATCCTTTGTTACTGCAATATCATAAGCTTCTACCATTTCAATGTTCTCAAATCCGCTAGCCCAAGGTTGACGTATATCTGCAGCTACCGGGGGATTTGTTCCGTAACCGTATACACCCATCCTGCCCGTAAGAGTTGATGCATTAGTATAACCAACCAAATAGCATGTTAAAGTTGTAGCGGTTTTTCTTGAAACGAGAGCGACAAATGTATTGGGTTTGATAACTCCTACAGATGCGGTTGGATAACCGGTGCCATTTGGACGGTCATCCTGGGTGGCGTAAATACAATGCCAGCTGCCTGTGAAATTTTGTGCATATGTATTCGAAGAAAGAATCAGAAGAGATGAAAATAGAAGCAGAAAACCTAAAAACAAACGCATAACTTACTCCTTAAATATTGTTAACGAAATAAATAAAATCTCAGTAAGAACATTAATAATTTTCTTTATAAATATCAAGTAATTTCGACAAAAAAATGATTTTTTTTTCAATACCTCAAGATTTAAATTCTCCCATAATTTTTATATATTTGGATAATGAAATTTAGTAAAAAAAATATTATCCGAAAAACCATATTTACGGCAATATTTGTCTTCCTTTTTGTAATTCTTCTAAATTATGTATTGATGCCATGGTATGTTTATTCAGCGGAAGTGACTGTTCCCAAAGTAACAGGTAAAAATCTTGAGGATGCCATAAGTATTCTTGAGGACGCTGACCTTAATCCGATAGTCGGTGATACTTCTTTTGATGCCAAAACACCAAAAGGATATATTTTGATCCAAAGTCCCAAAAGTGGAGAAGTAGTCAAAGAGGGGAGGAGAATTTACTTGTTTGTAAGTGGTGGAAAGCCTGTTGTGGCTGTTCCCAAACTTGTGGGAAAAACCGTTACAAATAGCAGATTTTCTCTGGAAAGATTAGGACTAAAGCTCGGAAATATATTTGAAACTCCATCTAATAGTCCGAAAAATACAGTTTTGGAGCAACAATTTTCAGAAGGAACAAAAATTGACAGAGGGTCATCTGTAAATGTAACTGTAAGTTCCGGAAGTGAAACCGGTACCATACCGGTACCTGATTTAATCGGTAAATCACTTACAGACGTGGAGGCAATTGTTACTGAGCTCAATCTAAAAATTGGAAAAATCAATTATCAACCCTCTTTTGCCATTCTACCGAACACAATTATCGATCAATATCCTAGCAAAGGGGTTCTCCTTAATCCTTCAGATTTCATTGACCTTTTTGTGACTAAAAACGTTGAAATTAAAGACGAAATAAGCGAGGAACCAAAATGAAATTGATTGCTCCATCAATTCTGTCGGCTAATTTTCTGAATCTGGAAAATGAATTAAAACAAATAGAAAAAGGGGGGGGCGATTTGATTCATTGTGACATAATGGATGGTCATTTTGTGCCAAATTTAACATTTGGTCCGGTAGTTCTTAAAAAAATTGGTGAAATCTCTAATCTTCCGCTAGATATTCATCTCATGGTAAGAGAACCGGAAAAATTCATTCCTATGTTCTTTCCACTTAAGCCAAAATATCTGACAATTCATCTTGAGGCAGTGACCCATCTGCACAGATTAATTGTTTCTATAAAAGAACAGGGAATCCAAGCCGGTGTATCAATAAATCCGGCGACTCCGGTTGGGCATCTCTCGGAGATTTTAGAATTTGTAGATCTAGTGCTTGTAATGACGGTAAATCCCGGATTTGGTGGACAAACGTTCATTGACTCTTCTCTGAGAAAAATTAAAGAACTAAATAGATTAAAAAATGATAAAAAATACGCCTTCGTTATCGAAGTAGATGGCGGGGTTACTAAAAACAATATCAGCATGATCAGTGAAGCCGGATGCGACATTTTTGTTGCCGGGGCAGCAATATTTGGTACTGATATAATTCAGGAAACAAAACTTCTCAAAACTCTGGTGAATAAACAGTGAAAACAGCAGTAATTCAAGGAAAAATAGTTACACCTTTTAGAACTTTAGAAAATTCAGTTATACTTATTGAGGATGGTATTATAAGTCAGTTGGGTCGTATCCCGGATGTAGAAATACCTGATGGAACCGAGATTATTGACTGCAGTGGGTTTATCATAACACCTGGATTTGTGGATCTTCTTTGTCATGGTGGCGGAGGAGCAAGTTTTGCTGATGAATCCACAGATTCTATTAAAATTGCGAGCGAGTATTTTCTTAAACACGGGTCAACCACTCTGCTTGCCTCACTTCATGCAAAACCCCATAGGTTACTGTTAAACGATCTTAGACGGGTCTCTGACTATATTTTGGAACATCCTGAATCAAACCTGTACGGAATTCATATGGAAGGACCCTTTCTTAATAAAGAATTTAAAGGTGCGATGAATGAAGACTACCTATGGATTCCGTCTAAGAAATTATGGGATGATCTTTGGGAAGCTTCTCAAGGGACTATAAAATTAATGACAATTGCTCCTGAATTACCGGGGGCTTTAGATGTTATAAGGGAAGCTGCAAAAAAGGGCGTTGTTGTATCAATTGGACACTCAATGGCTACTTATGCTGAGATTGAAGCGGCTATTGATAATGGAGCAGCGCACGTGACACATATCTTTAATGCTATGAAGCCACTTCATCACAGAAATCCGGGAGTGTTACTAAGCTCTCTGCTCCGCAATGAATTGAAAATCGAGCTTATTGCAGATACTTTTCATGTACATAATGCTGTAATGGAATTGCTTCTTAAATTAAAGGGCAGTGATGGGATAATATTGATAACAGATTCTATTAAAGCAGGTGGCATGCATGAAGGAGAGTATGATTTTGCTGATCAGAAGGTTATAATGAAGGATAAAAAAGCGTTTTTACCGGATGGAACGCTTGCTGGTAGTACGCTTACTTTAAATACTGCAATCAGAAATATTACAAGACTTGGAAATGCTAAGATAAATGATGCCGTCAGAATGGCTTCACTGAATGGAGCTAAAGTATTGGGTATTTCAAGACAAAAAGGGGTTATTGCTGTTGGTAAAGATGCTGATATCGTAGTAATGGATTCTGAATTTAATGTTGTTATGACATTGTTAAAAGGTAATAAGGTTTGATGTTAATTTGAATATTTCCACTAATAATTTAACGAAATTCCAAATTAAGGATAGAGAATTTATTTTTAATCACCCAGTATTGATGGGAATTCTCAATGTTACTCCGGATTCCTTTTCTGATGGGGGAAAATATTTTAATACAGAAGAGGCGGTTAAGTCCGCATTATTAATGATTGATCAGGGAGTGGATATAATTGATATTGGAGGCGAATCTTCACGCCCGGGCTCGGATCCGGTTTCCGTGGATGAGGAACTTGCCAGGGTAGTTCCAGTTATTGAAAAATTGTTGTATCTGAGACCGGATGCAATTTTATCAGTTGACACTTATAAAAGTAGAGTGGCTAAAGAAGTTTTGGATATGGGGGTTGATATAATTAATGACATTTCAGGTGGCAGATTGGATCCTGAGATCATTCTTACAGCTGCAAAATATGATGCAACTTTTGTTATAATGCATTCCAAGTCTGTTCCAAAGGATATGCAGCAGTTCACGGATTACAATGACGTTATTGCTGAGATAAAGGATTTCTTTATCGAACGAATTGAAACTTCTCGTCAGTCAGGGATTAAAAATATTTTTCTGGATCCGGGTATCGGATTTGCAAAATCTGTTGAGCATAATTATAGAATAATAAATAAATTACACGAGTTTTCGTCATTAGGTTTTCCTCTTCTTGTGGGTTTAAGTAGAAAATCTTTTATTGGGCAAACCATTGAACCTGATATAGAAAAAAGAGATTTTCCTTCCGCAATTCTGGAAACCATTGCAATACTTAATGGAGCAAAAATAATAAGAACTCATAACATCGCTAATTTTTTGACGGTGAAAAAAATATTTTCAAATTTATAAATATCAATGTTTGAATTATTTAAAATAGGTTTTCTCTCAGTAAATATACTTGATATAGTTGATATAGCAATTGTGGCTTATATCATTTATAAGTTGTATATGCTTCTAAAAGGAACTATTGCCTCACAAATATTTCTTGGTCTGGTTATTGTCATATTTTTATCATTTTCAGCACAGGCAATAAATCTTAAAGCAGTGAGTTATTTACTGAAATTTGTAACTGATATTTGGATAATAGCATTCATTATATTATTTCAGCCGGAAATTAGACGACTTCTTGTAATTCTTGGAAGGAGTCCGCTTTTTAGATTCAGTCTTAAACAAGATACTGAATCTGCAATGATAATAACTGATGCAGTTTTTGAAATGGCACAGTTGCAGCATGGTGCACTCATAATTATTATTAAGTCGTCCGGTATTAAAGGTATAACTGAATCCGGAGAACAACTTAATGCCAAACTTAGTAAAAATTTATTAAAATCAATTTTCTATCCCCGCTCTCCCTTGCACGATGGTGCTGCGGTAATAAAAAATGATGTAATAGAAGCAGTTCGTTGTACAATGCCTTTGTCATTGACAACTACTCTTAATGGAATACCACTGGGGATGAGGCACAGAGCTGGGTTGGGTATTTCTGAACAAGCAGATGTTATTGCCGTAATTGTTTCTGAAGAAACAGGAAGTATTTCTATAGCCGAAAATGGGAAACTTACCAGGGGTCTTTCAAAAGAATCTTTGAAAAACAAATTAACTAAACTTCAGGGTTCTGATTTACAGGGTTCTCATACAAACATTTTCAAATCGATATTTAGAAAGTCAAATTAACTCCTTTTTTTTTATCTTTGTAATTATTTATATTAAATATTAAATTAATTTAATTATAAAACTCATCCGTGAAAGGACAGTTATGAAACTTAAATATTTTTCACATTCCGCATTCCAGATTACTGCTGAAAATGGGCTTAGGATTCTTATTGATCCCTTTTTTGACGGAAACCCTACTTCTCCAGTTTCTTCAAATGATGTGGAAACTGATTACATTATTCTTACGCATGCACACGGTGATCACCTTGGTGATGCCATAAAAATTGCTCAAAGATGCAATCCAACATTTATTTGCGTTAATGAACTATCAAATTACATGGCTGATAAGGGCTACAAAGCTCACAATATGCATATTGGTGGAAGTTACAGTTTCCCTTTTGGCAGTGTTAAATTTACTATTGCTCATCATGGTTCAATAACCCCAGATAACTTTTATGGTGGTCCCGCAGCTGGAGTGCTTGTTATGCTGGAAGGAAAAACGATCTATCATACAGGTGATACTGGTTTGTTTTATGATATGAAATTAATTGGCGAAATAAATCCCGTTGATTATTTGCTATTACCAATTGGTGATAACTTTACAATGGGAATTGATGATGCAGTAAAAGCAGTTGAACTTGTTAATCCAAAAGAAGCAGCTATTCCAATGCATTATAATACGTTTCCGCTTATAAACGCCGATCCGCAGGTGTTCAAAGATAAACTCACAAATATCGGTAAATCCGGTATTATTATGGCTTTTGGAGACGAAATTAATCTATAACTCTATTTATATTCGAGCTGAAAACTGACTGATGGGAAAAATAATTACAATTGCAAATCAAAAAGGCGGGGTTGGGAAAACAACCACCTCTATTAATCTTTCCGCTTCTTTAGCAACCGCCGAAAAAAAAGTTTTACTTATTGATATAGATCCACAAGGGAATTCATCATCAGGATTAGGTGTCTCAGATTATAAATCAACGATTTATGAGGTCCTTATTGGCGAGGTCGGACCTGTTGAAGCTACAATGCCGACTCTGGTTCCTAACTTGTATTTAATTCCGTCAGATATTAACCTGGTTGGTGCTGAGATAGAAATGGTGGAATTTAAGGAAAGGGAACAGTACTTAAAAAAAAGAATTATTGATTTAAAAGAAAGTTATGATTATATTTTTATTGATTGTCCTCCTTCACTTGGCTTTCTTACTCTTAACTCTTTGACAGCATCAGATTCTGTGCTTATACCCGTCCAATGTGAGTACTTTGCACTTGAAGGACTTGGTCAACTGCTGAACACCATTAATTTGGTAAAGCAGTACTATAATACTTCTCTTCAAATAGAAGGTGTGCTGCTAACCATGTACGATGTTCGTTTACGTCTTTCTCAGCAAGTTGCTGAAGAAATTAGAAGATATTTTGGAGAAAAAGTGTTCAATACAATTATTTATCGTAATGTTAAATTATCAGAAGCTCCTGGCTATGGTAAACCGGTTCTGCTTTATGATGCTCTTTCTACCGGCGCTAAAAATTATATCTCACTTGCAGCTGAAATGTTGGGAGTTCTATCCGGTAAAGACGAATAAAAAATAAAATTATTCTATTATGACAAAAAGCAAAATTGTTTTAGGAAGAGGCTTGGATGCCTTAATAAGACCTAAGGAAAATCTTGAGAATAAAGATTCATCTCTTGAGTCAAATCCCCAAAAGGAATCTATCTCACATGATACAAAATTTATAATGATTAATATTGAAGATATTGAGCATAATCCATTTCAACCGAGAACTATCTTTGAACCTGAAAAGATGGATGAACTCAAAAAATCAATTTTAATGAATGGACTGATTCAACCGGTTACTGTACGTTTACATGATGGAAAATACCAATTGGTTTCAGGGGAGAGAAGACTCCGTGCATGCCGTGATATTGGTTATAGAGAAATCCCTGCTTATATAATTAAGGTTCTTTCCGATGAGGCAATGCTTGCCATTGCTCTGATTGAAAATATCCAGAGAGAGCGATTAAATGCCATAGAAATTGCTCATGCATACAAAAGATTAATGGATGAATGTAAACTTAGCTACGATTCTATTGCTGAAAAAGTGGGTAAGGACAGGACAACTGTTGTTAATAGCATTCGACTTCTTAAATTACCTCTTGAAGTACAGGATGCCATCGTTAAAGAAGAAATTTCAATGGGTCATGCGCGAGCTCTGATTAATCTTAATAATCCTATGCTCCTCAAGGAACTGGTCAATAAAATTAAGTCTGAACATTTATCCGTTCGGAAAATCGAACAACTGGTTAAGAAATACATTCAAATGGATCAAAATAATCATTCCATAAGGCCAGTTTTATTAGAAAGACCTCAAAAGGATGTCGGAATTTCTTCTGTAGAGGATAATTTGAGAAAGATATTTGCTACAAAGATTATATGCAGGCATAATAGTAATGGTTCCGGATACATCCAAATTGAGTTTTACTCTAATGATGAATTAGAAAGATTGTTAGAACTTTTGCAGTCAATTGAAACATAATATATACATAATTTCTCTTTTTCTTCTTTTTACTTCCATATCTCTTTCACAAGAAGTCATTTCGGATTCGGTTAAACTCAATAATTCTGATTTCCCTGAAGTTTCTGTTGAATCCAATGATAGTTTATTTATAATGACAAAATCTCCATGGGGCGCCATGCTTAGGAGTGCTGCTATCCCTGGTTGGGGACAGTTTTATAATGAATCCTATTGGAAAATTCCGGTTATTTGGGGAGTAATGGGTTGGTTTATTTATAACTGGATTGATAATAATAATAACTATCGGGATTATCGGGATCTCTATAATAATGATCCAAGCAATAGTAACAAACGACTTCGTGAGTTCTACCGGGATAACAGAGATTTATTTGCAATTTATTTAGGATTAACCTATGTAGCTAACCTTGTAGATGCTTATGTGGATGCGCATATGTTTGATTTCGATGTATCCGAAGATCCTGTTAGAAATTCTACTCAATTAAATATTAAATATTTCTTTGGGAGGAGATAATGATTGGTAGATTTATAATCTGTAAAAAGTGTAATGCTCAAAATCAACTATCTTCGCTTAATTGTTTGAACTGTTCTCAAATCTTGAGGGATAGAGTAGTAAATCTTGATTTCTTAAAAATAGTCTCCTTACTTATTGAAAATCCGGTTAAAGGTTTTAATTACATAATTTTATCTGAAAATAAAAATTTTATAACTCTCTTCCTCTTCTTTTTTATCTTTAAAACATCTCTGCTAAATTATTCAATTTCTCCTTATTTGGGTTTGTATATAAGATATTTCCCACTGACTCTATTCTATACAGTTATAATCACAATACTATTAATTGTTTTTATAATTATCTTAACAAAGTTTCTGTTTCGTCTGATTTTGGTAAAACTTCGAATTAAGGATTATTTTGCATTAATTATTTACCCGCTTTTCCCATTTTTCTTTTCACTTGTTTTATTATCGCTTCTTGAGTTAGCTGTCTTTGGAAACTATTTGTTTGAAATATCTCCAACGCCATTTGAAATCAAACCAGCACTTGCTTATATTTTTGTTATTTTTGAAATTTTATTATTACTCTGGAGTTTAGTACTATACGTAATAGCTTTTCAGAGAATAATACAAAGTAAACTACTCTCAGCTGTTATTGGTGTAATTGTTTTTTTTATAATAGTTGTATTACCCCATTTGGTACTTTTTAATATAGTTAGATGAAGTAAATAGGTGTGTTATGCAGATTAAAACTGATGTATTAATTATTGGAAGTGGGATAGCAGGACTTTTTGCCGCTATTAATTGCTCAGAATTTGCCGATGTCCTTCTTGTAACAAAAAAGGAAAAAACAGATTCAAACACCAATTATGCACAAGGAGGTATTGCTTCCGTCTTTGATCAGGCAGATTCCTTTGATAAACATTTCCATGACACAAATATTGCTGGTGCAGGTCTCTGTAATAAGAACATGGTAGAAATCATGGTTAAAGAGGGACCAGCAAGAATTCTGGAACTGATTGAAATAGGCACTCAATTTACTAAGATAAATGGACATCTCGATCTTGCTAAAGAAGGAGGTCATTCCCATGCTCGTATTGTACACGCAAAAGACCTCACCGGCAAAGAAGTTGAACGCGCTCTAATTGAAAAAGTGAACTCAATACCTAATATCAGACTTATCGAAAACACTTTAGCAGTTAATTTAATTACTGAGCATAATATCGTCAACCTAAAACATCTTCCAATAAACAGTCGTCACTGTTTTGGAGCATATATCCTTGAAGTAAATAATAATCAGGTCATAACTGTTGTTTCTAAAGTTACGATTCTGGCAACTGGGGGACTTGGTCAAGTTTACCAACATACTACAAATCCATCAATTGCAACCGGAGATGGTTACGCAATGGCGTACAGAGCAGGAGCCAAAGTCGGTAATATGGAATTCATACAATTCCATCCGACTTCATTATATGAAAATTCCAAAAAAAACGCAAATACGCATGCTTTTTTAATTACCGAAGCTGTTAGAGGTTTTGGAGGGATATTAAGAACAAAAGATGGCAATGCGTTTATGAAATCGTATGACCCACGTTTGGAACTTGCTCCAAGGGATATTGTGGCGAGAGCTATTGACACTGAACTTAAAAAACATGGAGATGATTTTGTATATCTTGATATTACCCATAAAAATTCGAATGAAATTATCGATCACTTCCCAAATATTTACGCTCATTGTTTAAGCGTTGGAATTGATATTACTAAAGATTTTATCCCCGTTGTTCCGGCAGCTCACTATGCATGCGGAGGTATTTTAGTCGATGAATATGCCAGGTCTTCTTTGAAGGGTTTGTATGCAACTGGAGAAGTTTCCATGACCGGAGTGCATGGCGCAAACCGGCTCGCAAGCAACTCACTTCTTGAAGCTCTTGTTTTTTCTTATAGAGCATCTCTTGATATTAAAAAATCCCTGAATTCGTTTGTTCAGTCAAGTAATCATATTCCACCTTGGGATGACACTGGAACCCTCTCTGCTGATGAAAAAGTCTCCATCGTCCATGGCAAAAAAGAACTTAAACAATTGATGTGGGACTATGTTGGTATTGTCCGTTCTGACCTCAGACTGGAATCGGCCGCACGAAGAATAAAAAATCTTTTTACCGAAGTAGAAGACTATTATATGAAAACAAAAGTATTTTCGGATCTTATTGAACTCAGAAATCTTGTTACTTGTGCACATTTAATTGTTAAATCAGCTCAGATAAGAAAAGAAAGTAGGGGACTTCATTATACACTTGATTACCCGGACAAATTCCCTGAAAATATTGCTGAGAATACCATCGTTCAGAATACTTACCAAACTTCCTGAATTTGTAGTTAGAACATTTTAAGTAATTTTATTATTTTTGTAAGTAAACAAATAATTATTTATGACAAAATTATCTAAAACAGCTAAAATATTTCTTTTTTTGCTCGCAAGTTCAACAGTTATTTGGCTTGGTAATTCAATATCAAGAATGTTCTTTACTTATAATATTTTTCAAAGTCCCGATCTTGTCTTAAAGCCATTTCTTTCAGAAAATACTTTAAAACTGATATTTGTAATACATCAGCCTATGGTTTCTATTTCTATTTTTGCATACTTTGCAATGATTACATTTTTAATACTTTTTATAATAACATCTCACTTAAAGTTGCGGGAAAATGGATGGCTATTTATTTCTCTAATTTTAGTATTTATTACTGCGCCATTTGAGATATTTTTAATAGTTAAAGATTTTGATCTCCTAATGACTCTTTTCTATACTGATTATGACTTGACCCACGTTATGAAAATTATCCTCCAGAGATACTCTGTTATGGGTAGTTTCATTATTTTAGAAGTTCTTGCCTATTTCGCTGTTATATTTCTTTTTATTCTCCAACCTCTCACCAAGAAATTTTCAAATGAAACTTAAGGAAAAAGAGTTCGAAGAGATATTGGAGGAGTTAAAATCCCTCGTTAATCAACTTGGAGCTACTCTACGGATTGAAAATGGCGATTTTAAGGGGGGGTATTGTTTAATGAAAGAAAAAAAAATTATAGTAATTAATAAATTGACAAATTCTCAGAGAAGAGCGATAATTCTTTCTACAGCTCTGAAAGAACTCGGAATAGATAACATCTATGTCCAACCAAAACTTAGAGAGATTATCGATAATTTGGTCGAGGAATAATGAAAATTTTAATTATTAATGGTCCAAATCTTGATATTCTCGGCGAACGAAACCCTCAACATTACGGAGATATGTCATTACTAGACATACAGAATGAAATTTTATCCCAATTTCCTGATGATCAGTTCGTTTTCTTTCAGTCCAGCATTGAAGGGGAGTTGGTTAATAAAATTAACAGTATTAATGGTTTGTACGATGCATTAATCATTAATCCGGGAGCATATTCTCACTACTCTGTTGCCATTCATGATGCATTAGAAAACTGTAAAGTAAAAAAAGTTGAGGTCCATTTGTCTAATCTGGCAAAGAGAGAAGATTTTAGACAAAACCTATTAACTGCACGCTCTTGTGATGCTTATATCTCTGGATTTAAAGAAAATGCTTACATAATTGCTGTTTTTGCTTTAAAAAAATACACTTAATTACTATTTTTTAATTGTTTTTTCAAAGTAAATTTTTTAATTTTGCATATTAATTAATTACTTATGAAAGACTTTAACCTAAAAAAGCTCTATTATTCCATTAGTGAAGTGAGCAGAATCACGGATGTGGAGCAATATATTCTTCGTTACTGGGAAACTGAGTTCTCAATCTTGCAACCCCAGAAGAACAGGTCAGGGAATAGGGTATACACCAATAAAGATATTAAACTTATTTTGTTTATTAAATCTTTATTACGAGAAAAAAAGTTTACGGTTGAAGGAGCCAAAGAGATTATTGCTAATTATTCCTCACATAAAGAATTATTTCTGCAGATTGAAAATTTATCCGCTGAAGCGATTTCGAACAAAGTGAAAAACATGGATTTATTTGGTAATCCAGATGAGCTTGATCTTAAGGAGGAACTATTAAATCTCAAACAAGATCTTCTTAATTTATTGAAGTTATTATAATCGGAACGTGGCGCAGCCCGGCTAGCGCACTTGAATGGGGTTCAAGGGGTCGCGGGTTCAAATCCCGCCGTTCCGACAACTTTTTATGTATTTAGGCTATCAATTCCTTTACTAATCCACCAAATTTGCTATCAAGTTTAAATCCAAATTTATAGAAATACTCGGGTCTAAAATATCCGGTTGTCAAGTATTTATAATTCTGACTGATTTTCCTTGAAAACAGATCTTTCATTAGCAAATCACTTATCCCTTTTCCTCTGAATTTTCTATTTATTACAATTTTCTCCATTCTGATAGTTTCAGCATCTTCAACAAAGTAAAACAGTCCTCCGATTATAAAACCCTGTTCCGATGTCACGATTAAAAAATGATGATAAGGCTTAAAGGTTACTTGCAGATTCGCATCTATAAATAGTTGATACAATCTGTTTATTTCTCTTGGATTTATAGGTTTTCTGATATATAAGTTGTTTCCCTCAGTATCTTCATACTGTACGACAAGATTTGTTTCTGTACCAGCTTCTGATGATGATTTAACTAACACGGCAGAAGCTTCAGGTTTGACAAACGGGTAAGTCAATCTGGTTAAGAAATATTCTTCTTTCTCTGAAAGCTCAACGTGCATTTTAATATGGATTAGTAAATCAAGTATATTCTCAATACTTTCTTGCTTTATCCTTATTTTATTAATTAGATTTATTATCTCTTTTTTAAGCTCAGCCTTTGAATCTTCGAATACTGTTTGTAAATAAAACCGTATTCTTAACTCTGGATAATCATTTTCGAAATTGTTTAATTGATATGTCTCATAAATGTCATTAATGGTGTATGCTAGAGCAATATTCGATGCTCCCTTATTGTTTGCATACCATCTTAAAAATCTGTTGATCGCAAAATAAACCTGTTTAGGCATAAACCCAACTCTCTCAACCTCATTAATGAATGACTTAAGTAATCTTATTCGTGTATCATTTATCGGAAGTTGTTTCACCTCAGATTTTAAGTACTCACCGAGCATCTTAATTCCCAACTCCTCACCAAATGCATTAAGAATTCCAGAAAAAATGAAGTTATAATACTTCTCAGTTTTCAGGGTTGGAAAAATTTCGAATGTTGGATGAATAAATTGGTTTTCAAATGATTCCATAGAATCTTTAATTGATATGAACTTTTCACGATTTGCAAAACTTACTAATCTTGTTCCTAAATGATAGTCATGCTCAGGTACGTAAAAACACTCTAGGTCAGGATTTGCAATTTTGTACTTATAATTTGTTAATCTTATAAAATTAAAAAATGTTGCCGAACAATTCCAGATATAAAAATACCACAACAATAATTCTTTATCAGTAGCAGCTTGATTATTAATTTTCTTAAATGATTTTCCAAGTTGTCTTTTAACAGTATCTGAAGGAATGTATTTAGTTGTCCACATGTCATGTTCTTCCCAAATCCCGCCAAAATCCTCAACTAATTCAGATAGAAAATATCTTGAACCCGCTAATATCATCCAGTTGATTTCTTCCAATACCAATTCACGTATATTTGGATTGTAAACGGTAATTAAAAGTGAATACGCACCTTGAAATCTTGTCTGTATACTCAATTTAAAGATCGCTCGGTTACTTTCGGTTCTATACACAGAAATAAAAATTCCGGAAGTGACAATATTATTTAAAGATATTTGCACACCATTTGAAAAAAGGAAAACAGCTTCTCGAACAATATTTAATTCTTTCAATGCATTACTAATTTTCTCTCGATATTCCAAATTTACACTTTCATCAAATACTATCACATCAGACCATTTGTATTCTTTTCCAGTATCCGGATCTACGGCAAGCTTGGGATTCTCTCCCAGCCATTTTCTGAATCCAATTCTCATTTGTTTTCTGTTTTGTGCGGCAATAAGTGAGAAGTCCTTATTAACAAAAAGAGTTTCATATTTCGAGAAAACCTGCCTTATGTGAACATACTTGGTTGGATGACTTACTCCATAATTACAAAGTAAAGTAAATAAATGCGGAATTGCAGATTTTTTTATATTACCATCAACCGCAAAAGTTTTAATTAAATTATCTAGAACTTCCTCGATAATTCCTATTTCATTTTCTGACCCATGTTCAATAAAAGTATTAATTAATCCCTGATCAAACAGATTAAATAATTTATCAAGATATTTGTTAAGTAATTCCTTAAACTCTTTTTCTTTTACATAAATAATGACCAGGCCGAATAATTCTCTTAATGTAGTTTGATTACTTATTTCTTTTATTCGGCCTAATAATTCTTTGACGATTTTAAAATAGTAAATATTATCAGTCTCAATAAATTGCTTTAAGAACTTTATACCAAGGAGATTAAATAGTCCATCCCTGGCATATAGAAAAGTAATGGCCGTATGCAGTTGTATCAAGGAACTTTTACTACGATCCAATAAAATCGTTTTCCCATTTTCATAATTTACACTTACCTCTACTTTATCAGTTTCATAAAAATAAGCATTCCCTTTTTGCCTGTCCGCTCTTACCCATTCAGCTAATTGCTCTCCACAAAATTCATATATGCTTTGATTTCCTATCCATAACAATGGATTGGTGATAATATCTTCAAGATTTATCCTGTTGTAAGTTGTCTTATAATAAAAATCACCAGCTTTGACGACATCTGAAAAGTGCGGATGAAGCTCGATTAATAGTTCTTTCCCTAGTTTTGGAACAATAATACTATTTTCCAATTTAATTATATCTTGTTGCAAAAGCCCTTTTTCCTTTAAGAACCAATTTGGTATGTTTACTTCTATATCCCCAAAAATAAGAGTTCGGTAATTTTTAACATACATCTCACTTATTATGTTAATAAAATTTCTCTCAATAACCCATCGCTTTAGTGTATTTTTTGGAGTGATTTCTTCTTTTTCAATTGAAAAGGGGCGTTCAATTAATCTGTAATCAATTATTCTTTCATGTTTCGGTAAAAATTTATTAACGGATACAATTAAACTGGAAAAAAGATCATGCTTTTGATTTTCATCATAATTTGCAAGTTGTGAATCTTCATTCGCATATATTAATAAGGTATTATATGGTCTGTGATCACCAACAAGAAACACTTGTTTAATATACTCACTCTCCAGAAATAAATTTTCTATCTTTTGTGGTGCAACTGTTTCTCCTCTGGAGTTTTTATAAATATCTTTTTTCCTATCAATTATATAATGAAATCCCTCTTCGTCAATTTTCATAATATCACCAGTTGGGAACCAATTATCACCAATGAAAGGTTGTGTTAAAACACCATAATACCCTGCTGTTACATACTGTCCCCTTATCAAGAGTTCTCCTTCGTTTCCTAACTTTGTTTCGATACCCGGAAGGGGAATACCTATACTATCATTTTTATATTTATTCGGTGGAGTCATCGTAATTCCCCCTGTAGCTTCAGTCATCCCAAAACCGCTTAAAAGGTTAATATCATAATTTTGAAAAAACTTAAATACGTCAGATGATAAATATCCTGCTGCTGAAAGTCCCCACTTTAAATTGCCACCTGTAATCTCCTTGATTTTGATTTGTATTTCATTTTTATTTGCAGTTTCCACATCAACTCTGTCACAAATGTAATCATACAATTGTACCCATTTTTTTGGAATGCTTATAAAAATACTGGGCTTTTCTGTTTGCATGAGTTTTATAAGCGTATCAATACTGGAATTATCTGCAAAAATATACTCCGCTCCCCAGAATATTGCTCCCATCATTTCGAAATATCTTCCGAAAGTATGAAAAAGTGGAAGATAAGACAGAAATAAATCATTCCTTCCTATCAGAGGAAGTGCCAGAGCCCTTGCAAATCTCTTTGAAATAATATTCATATTACTAAACATTATTCCTTTCGGTTCTCCGGTTGTCCCTGAGGTATACATTATCGTCGCTAAATCAAAAATGTTCAAAGGATTAATTGATTCGATTGAATTTTGTTTAGGATAATCTTCCTTTATTTCATCGTTTAACAATGGTATTTTTGATTCAGGAATCCCGTTACTAAGGGCAATTACTCTAATGTTCTCATTGTTAACGTATTGTGAGTCCTTGATTTTAGCATATAATTCTTTGGAGGATATAAAGAGCAATTTAGGCTTTGACTGATTTAGTATGAAATTAATATGTTCTTCAGTAATATTCGGTGGTATAATGACATTTACCACTCCGCTATAAAGTGCGCCAAGATCAACAAGTGCCATCTCTAAACAATTTTCACTCAGTATGGCTATCTTAAAATCATTCTCATAATTTTGTTTAACCCTGTAGTTAGCCAGATAAATAGCAATGCTTTTAACTCGTTCTCTGACTTCCTTAAAAGTGATTCTTTCTCTTGAATTCAAACTTTTGATATTGAAAAGGTATGATCCCCCTGATTTGTCTCCTCTGTAATCTATCAACTCTTTTACCCTGAACTCACTTTTCTCTAATAATCCAAAAATTAGCTTTTCCCAATCCTTATCTTTTCCAATCTCCTGAAATAAACCAGAATCCAATAAAGTCATTAAATAATTTATAATCTTCTCTTTGGTTTCTTTTGCCGGGTTATTATAAAGAATTAAACCCTCCTGGTACCTCTCATTCAGAGCTCTTCCCATCTATGGAATTCCTTTGAAAATAAATTCATGAAAAAAGGGTAAAGCCTTCAAATTAAAGGCTTTACCCTCAAAATTAAAACTATTTCCTACTTTTTGAATGCTATCTCCTCTAGCATTTCTGTAGTTAAAGATTTTGGTCTTTCAAGAGCATATCCTAGCGCCCTTGCCCAAATAATATTACTTGCCACGCCAAGTGCTCTACCTACTCCAAACATAACAGTATAGAAGTCATATTCCTTTATTCCATAGTGCCACAATATCACTCCACTTTGAGCATCAACATTAGGCCATGGATTTTTTGCCTTCCCTTGCTCTAATAACACCCCCGGTACAATTCTGTATAATTGGTCAACAAACTTAAATAATTCATCGTCTTTCATATATTTTAAGCAAAACTCCCTTTGCGCTGTATATCGTGGATCCGTTTTACGCAACACTGCATGCCCATACCCTGGTATAACTTGTCCACTTTTTAGAGTTTCCCATACATATTGTCTCATTTCTTCGTCAGTTGGCGTTTTATTACCAATATGCTTCCTTACATTTTGTATCCAATTTAACACTTCTTGATTTGCCAATCCATGCAGAGGTCCACTTAATCCGTTAAGCATACTGCTCATAGCATAGTAAATGTCCGACAGTGCCGAAGAAACTAAATGCCCGATGTGTGCCGAGACATTACCACTCTCATGGTCACTATGTAAAATAAAGTAAAGTCTTGATACATCGTCAAATGGCTCATCAACACCCATCATATGAGCAAAATTCCCTCCCCAGTCAAGATTTGGATCCGGATTGATAATTGTATCAGCTCGGTACTTCATTCTGAATATATATGCGGCAATCTGAGGTATCTTGGCTAACAAATTTAAGGCATCTTCGTATGTCGGATTCCAGTATTCATTCTTATGAATTCCGTTATGATATTCCTTCGCAAATAAACTCTCTCTCTGCATAGCTAAAACAGCAGCACTGAAAAGAGTCATAGGATGAATATCTCTCGGCATTCCTCTCAATAAATCAAAGATATACTGAGGTACTCTGCTCCTTTTCTTAAATTCCGAAATTACATCATCTACATCTTCTTGAGAGGGGATTTCTCCCGTTAGGAGTAAGTAAAAAAGTCCCTCTACATAAGGCATCTCTTTCCCTGCAGGTTTAGGGAGTTTTTCGATTACTTCGGGAATTGTGAAACCTCTAAACCGGATTCCTTCCTGAGGATCAAGATAGGATATATCTGTTACCAGGCTTTTTATATCTCGCATTCCTCCTATAACCTGTGATATTGTTACTTCATCCACTTTCACATCCCCATATTCTTTTAAAAGTCTTTGGGTTCTTGGGCGCCATCCAACGATTTTTTCATGCAATTTCGCTTTAAGTTTACTCATAAAATGCCTTTCAGTTTGAATTATTGATTATTAATTTGCCTTCTTTATGTAAGATGTGAATGAATTTATTATGTCGCAAGTTAGTAAAAAAAAATTATAAAATAAAAATTATTTTGCCTTCAATACCTCAATAATCGGACAAAAAAAAGTAGTATTTTAGGTCATTCTGGAGTGACCTAAAACTCGTTCCTCCTTCGATCCAAACTCGATCACCATAGCCTTTTCATATTTTAGGAATTACCACTAAAAATACGACTACTTCTTGATAGAATACACGCTTTTTTTTATGGGTACAACCTGGTTATTATCCATTTATTTTCACACTTTTTATATCTAATTCGGTCATGAATTCTGTTTATTCCTCCTTGCCAAAACTCAAATTCTGATGGGAAAATCTTATAGCCTCCCCAGTTTTTGGGGTAAGGAATTTCCTTACCTATGAACTTTTTCTTTGTGGCTCTGAACAAGTCTAATAACTTCTGATAAGATTCTAATTCTTCACTTTGTCTGCTTACAAACGATGAAAGCTGACTTAATCTCGGTCGGCTTCTGAAATAATCCTCCGATTTTTTTAAAGGGATTTTCTTTACAATTCCGGTTATTCTAACCTGTCGTTCAAGTTCCTTCCACCAAAAAAGAGCTGAAACTCTGTTGTTTTGTTCAATTTCTTTTCCCTTTCTGCTTAAATAGTTCGAAAAAAAAACAATTCCTTTATTATCAAAATCCTTCATCAGCACAACTCTGCTTGACGGTTGCTTTTCATGACTAGTTGAAACTATCATCCCCGTCGGTTCGATTATTTCTGCTTCCAGAGCTTCCTTGAACCATAATTCGAACAAGATAAATGGATTTCCTGGCAAAGTAACCTCTGTTAACCGGGAATAAGCGTAATCTTTCCTTATATCTGCAATCAGATTAATTTCTTTTATCTTCATTTATTCTCCTTGCATATGAACTAAGAAATCATTAAAATAGTTTAAGTAATAACTTTAATATAAATACATTTATTATGAAAAAGAAATTGTCAGAAAAAGATAAAAAAGAACTCGAACTTTTTGGAGCTAATGCATGGTATGTAGAATCACTAATTGAAACCATGAGAGAAAATCCGGATTCGCTGCCCGAAAACTGGAAAACTTTTTTCAAATTAGCAATATCTGGGTCAAATGAATTAAATTTGTCCCCTGTATCTGAGAAATCATTAAAATACCCTCAGCCCAAAAACAACGACATGCCGACTCCTATATTAGGTGGTTTTGCTCGGATCGTTGAAAATATGGAAAGTAGTCTTTCTCTTCCCATTGCTCAATCCCAGCGAATTGTACCAATGAAGTTACTGGAAGAAAACAAAATTCTTATTAATAAACATCTTGCGCGAACATCTGACATCAAAGTTTCTTTTACGCATATAATCGCTTATGCGGTAGTACAAGCATTAAAGAAACATATTAATATGAATTCTTTCTTTACTTATGTCGAAAATAAACCCATGCTAGTTAAAAGAAACTATATAAATCTTGGTTTAGCCATTGACATACAAAAAAAAGATGGAAGTAGATCCCTGATAGTTCCAAACATAAAAAACTCGGAATTGCTCACTTTTTCAGAATTTATCAAAAAATATGATGATCTCGTAAGGCGGGGGAGAAGTGGCCAGATTGATGTTACAGAGTTTTTAGATACTACTGTTTCACTTACTAATCCTGGAACTATTGGCACTGTTAGCTCAATCCCCAGATTAATGTTGGGGCAGGGGAGTATCATCTCAACCGGAGCTATTCAATATCCACCGGAATTCACAGGTATGTCATTTAAGACCATCTCAGATCTTGGAATTAGTAAAACTGTCTCTGTTACGAGTACATATGATCATAGAATAATACAGGGTGCTGAGTCAGGTAATTTTCTTAAAAAAATAAACGAACTTCTTTTAGGTGATGACAATTTCTATGAAAATATCTTATCAGATCTAAAAATTCCTTCAATTCCCGTCAAATGGCAAAAAGATTTCAAGTCTAGTAATCTCCAAAATTTTCAAGACTCATCAATTCTTGATAAACAGGCTAAAGTTCTGCAACTAATAAATATGTATCGCGTTAGAGGACATTTAATTGCAGATCTCGATCCGCTGGGTGCAAACTCTGTTTTCCACCCGGAACTTGATCCTTCGTTTTACAATCTGACTCTTTGGGATTATGATAGAGAGTTTATAACTGGTAATTTTTCTGGTATTGAAAAGGCTACTCTGAGGGAAATACTGGATATGCTCCAGAAAACGTATTGCAATAAAATTGGAGTAGAGTACATGCATATTCAAAATCCCGAAGAAAAACTCTGGCTTCAACAAAAAATGGAACCTATTGGTAATAGTGTGCAGTACAACGTAGATATAAAATTAAATATATTAACTAAACTTATTGAAGCTGAAGGGTTTGAGCATTATATTCATACAAATTTTCTAGGACATAAAAGATTTTCCCTTGAAGGATCAGAAACGTTGATTTCTATTCTTGATTATTTATTCAATGTGGGAGCACACACAGAAACTGATGAATTTGTTCTTGGAATGGCTCATAGAGGACGTCTAAATGTTTTAGTAAACCTTATGGGAAAGTCTTATGAATCCATTTTTTCTGAATTTGAAGATAATTATGATCCCGATTCCAGGCAAGGTTCTGGTGATGTTAAGTATCACTTGGGAGCAACAGGATCATTCAAAGCAAATAATGGTAGATTAATCAAAGTGTCTCTTGCTCCCAATCCAAGCCATCTTGAATGGGTAAACCCGGTCGTCGAAGGTATTGTGCGTGCTAAACAAACCAGAAAAAACGATACGGATAAAAGTAAAACAATTCCGGTCTTGATACATGGAGATTCAGCATTTGCTGGTCAGGGAGTTGTGGCTGAAACACTTAATCTTTCACAATTAAAAGGTTACCGGACAGGGGGTACTATACATATTATCGTAAATAATCAGATTGGATTTACCACCAGACCGGAAGATTCTAGATCGTCAACTTATGCAACAGATGTTGCAAAAATGATTCAGGCACCTATAATTCACGTAAATGGTGATGACCCTGAAGCTGCATTATGGGCTACTGAACTAACATTTATGTATCGGCAAAGATTTAATAAAGATGTTGTGATTGATCTTTTTGGTTATAGACGTCACGGACACAACGAAGGAGATGAACCAGGCTTTACTCAACCTTTGCTTTACAGTAAAATAAAAAACCATCCTTCTGTACTTGAACTGTATTCAAATAAACTTATTAAAGAAAAAATTCTCTCTGAGCCCGAGATCTTACAGCTTAGAAAAAAATATGATGCTAAATTAACAAAAGCTCTTGAGAGAGTAAAAGCGAAGAGACAGGAATTCAAGCCTGATACACCTCTGGCTGTTCGAAAAAACCAAATCGTTTGCATTCACAATGATGAATATGGCGTTATTGATAATAACATTCTGAATGATATCGTAAGTAGATCAACTTCAGTTCCTGAAAAATTCGCATTAAATCCAAAACTTGAAAAATTCCTTGAGAAACGAAGAGAATTTCTTAATGAAAATTCTTTTGCTGATTGGGCATTTGCAGAGTATCTGGCTTTCGCCACATTACTAAAAGAAAATATTCATGTTAGATTAAGTGGTCAGGACAGTGTTAGGGGAACTTTTAGTCAACGCCATCTTGGACTGACTGATATCAATTCAGGTGAAATTTACGTTCCTTTGAATCACATGTATCCAAAACAAGCCCAAATCGAAGCTTTGGATAGCTCTTTATCAGAAGCAGCAGTTCTGGGATTTGAGTATGGCTATAGTACTGCGGATCCACTTACACTCGTAATTTGGGAGGCACAGTTTGGTGATTTCGTTAACGGAGCACAGGTAATTATCGATAATTTTATTGTTTCAAGCAAGGAAAAGTGGGATGTTTCAAGTAATCTGGTTCTGCTTCTTCCTCATGGTTTCGAGGGGCAGGGTCCGGAGCACTCCAGTGCAAGGCTTGAAAGATTTCTTATTCTTTGTGCGCAAGAAAATATTGAAGTTTGCTATCCTACATTGCCTTCACAATACTTTCATTTATTAAGAAGGCAAGTATCAAAATCGACACTTAGACCATTAGTTATTATGACTCCAAAGAGTATGCTTCGGCTTCCGGAAGCTAAATCTCATAAATCTGAATTCATTAACAGTAAATTCAGAGAAATTATTGATGATCACCATATTTCAAACTCAAAGGATATTAATCGTATAATCCTTACATCTGGAAAAGTCAGTTATGATCTCTTTGCATTTAAAAAAATAAACAACATTTCTGATACCGCAATATTAAGGATAGAACAATTCTATCCAATAAATGTAGATTATCTGAAAGAAATTATATCTAAATATTCGAATGCGAAGGAGATAGTTTGGGTTCAAGAGGAACCACAAAACATGGGGGCATGGAATTTCATTAAGGATTTTATATCGCGAAGCAAAAAAAACAATCAAACTATTAAATATGCAGGTAGATCTGCTAGTGCTAGTCCGGCAGTAGGATCATATAAAAAATCTGTACATCAGCAGGAAATGTTAATTGCTGAAGCTTTTGCAAAAAAGTGAAATAATTAGTATCGGATAATGGGTATTATGTAAACATATGAACACAATACCTTATATTCCCCTTGATAGTATTAATATCACAATTACTACTATAATTAATAGAATCAGGTTCTTGTAAATTGTGTTTCTTGGTTTTATCCTATTTCTTTCAAAACCAATACGGATTTTTCTTTTCCTCTTTTCTTCTTCATCCTTTAAAGGATCGTAAAACCTGGGAGTAAATTCAAAATTCCTGTGTTTAGGTTTTTTCATGAACATTTTATCCACTCTCTATACTTTTATTTTTAATGCGTTTTTTAACACTCTTATCTCAACTTTAATCCCATTCATACTTATCACTTCTCCATCAGTATGAATATAATTCCCTGGATCTAATTGTATTGAACAACTTTCAAACTTAGAATAATTTACTATTTTCATCTTAGTGTGTTTACCAAATATTGCAATCGGAAGATAAAACAATATTTTTAATCTGTTTAAGTAATTAATTATGCTCAAATCCAATTTCCCATCATCAACTTGTGCAAATGGCAGCAATTTAAACCCTCCACCAGAAGTTTTACCATTTCCTATTGATACCATCATTGAATCTAACCTGATTGATCGTCCGTCAATATGACCACTAAGTCTTGAGTTTGAATAATTTCTTAATGCACTAAAGGCAGAAGATAAATATAACAGAAATCCTTTTAATTTTGTGTTTTTATTGCTAAAGTGAGCTGCTAATGCATCAAATCCTATACCACAGCTACTGCAGAATATCTGTCTGATACTTCTGTTTTCATCGTCGGTTAATACAATCTCTCCCAAATCTATACTCCGGTATTCATCATCCTGGATTCTCTTAATTAATTCTTCAATATTGTTATTAATATTTAGTTCTCTTGATAAATCGTTTCCTGACCCAATTGGGAATATATCTATAATTGGTGAAGAATAAGGCCCTAATCCATTAACTACTTCATTTATGGTACCATCTCCTCCACATATAATTAGCTTGACCAAATCCCCTTTCAATGATTCTGCTATTTTTCCCCCTTCTCCTTTTGATTCTGTAAAATGAATAAAAGCATCAGGATATTCCGTGTTTAATCGATCTATTAATAAAGATATCTTTCGGATACTCTGATTCTTACCGGCTATTGGATTAATTATAAAATGTATATCCATAAATATTTATATTATAATAAGTTATATCTTAATATTAACATAATACATTAACATATGTAACTGGATCAAAATTCTGCAAATCTGTTATTCCTTCCCCTACGCCTATATATCGAACAGGAATTTTAAGTTTTTTAATAATCTGAAATACAACGCCACCCTTTGCTGTTCCATCAAGTTTTGTTATTATTAATCCGGTAATTTTAGTAGTCTTCATAAATTCTTGTGCTTGTATCAACGCATTTTGTCCTGTTGCTCCGTCAAGTACAAGAAAAATTTCATCGGGAGCATGAGGAATCAACTTTGAAATAACTCTTTTAATTTTACTCAGTTCTTCCATCAAATTTGATTTATTATGCAGTCTTCCTGCGGTATCAATTATGGCAATATCATGCTTCTGGCTTATTGCCTTTGAAACTGTTTCATAAGCAACTGCGGAAGGATCACTTCCCTTTTCTTTCGAAACAATTTCTACATTGGCTCTATCTGCCCAAATAGTCAATTGTTCATTTGCTGCAGCTCTGAATGTGTCAGCTGCTCCAATAATTACCGATAATCCGCTTTGTCTGAAATTATAAGCTAGTTTTCCAACTGTTGTGGTTTTCCCGACTCCATTTACCCCAACAATCAATATTACAAATGGTTTATTGGATTCTATATCTGGTGTATAGTCGAAACTTTCTAAATTATTCACACTGAGATTACTTACTAGTGCTTTCTTAAGAATTTCTATCATCCTTTCTGTCGATCTGTCCTCCTCCTTTTTCATTCGTGTTTTTAGATCTTCAATAACTAATTCTGTCATCTCTACTCCCAAATCGGCAGAAATTAAAACTTCTTCTATTCTGTCTATGAATGTTTCATCTATTATTGCCTTCCCTGAGAAAGTTTCAGATATTTTATTGACTATTTTTTCTCGGGTTTTGTTAAGTCCCGTTTTTAATTTGTCGATGTTAATATTCTTAAATAATTTCATGTTTTCCTTTTAAGATTTCTATCGCTCTTATTCCATAAGCAACTAATGATATTACTATCATTCCCATCGTAAGTAGATATACAGTTTGAAAGTATAGGTTTTCTTGACTAACTTTGAGGGTTATCAGTACCAATACCAGAGCTATAAAAGTTACTGTCACTTTACCTAACATGTTCGATGGGATAACTTTCTTAACTTTTGCCGACACATATATACCCCCTAGAAATATCAGAATATCTCTGCCAATTATCATGTAAAAGAAAAGCGGTGATATGAAACCGATTAAATATAGCTTGAACGTAATTGACGCTACACATATTTTATCTGCCAATGGATCCAGTATTTTTCCCATCTCACTGATTTGGTTAAACTTTCGGGCGAAATATCCATCCAGAAAATCAGAAATAATTGCTAATAATACAATTAGCATTAAAAACAATGGACTGTCCCCTTCTTTTATGCCATCTAATAAAAACCAGAAAGGAATGGCTAAGAAAAGTCTGATTAAACTTAATAAATTTGAAATTGTATAAAATGAATTTTTCATTTAACTACTGCAATTTTACCTATTCTGCTTTCAATTTCATTATTTTTCTCATCTCGCATTACCATCCTATAGATATATATCCCGGAATCTATTTCTTCACCTGTTTCATCCCTGAGATTCCATGTATAACCACCATTTCCGTCTTTTTCACTCAGGTCAATTACTTTATTACCGGTTAATGACCAAATTGAGATTTCAACAAATCGTGGTAAATTGGCGAAAGTTAGCCCGTTTCCTCCGGAGATTCTTGCTGGACTTGGATAAAAATATACATCCGTTAGATTGGAAGCAGTTCCGATCAATACTAGTACACTACCGGAATTCTCCCTTATTTTATGTGAACCACTTTCAACACTCGAAAATATATTCTTTAATTTTAATCGGTATTCAATACCTACGGACCCAACTGGCTTTCCCTCTGATAGATCAAGAAGAATCTTAGCTGGATTATCCGATGTTGTTCTTATACTACTGATTGTATTTGTGGGAGTGAATTCATAATTGCCTACATTTTCAACTGATGTGGCATCCACCGGTTTATTAAAAATAATTTCTATTAATTTGGGATTAACAATCTTAAAAGATTCAACAAAAAACTCTTCTGAAGAGGAAACCGATGAATAATCAAAATAAAGTGAATCCTTTTTTACCGGTGAATTATATGCGTCAAACAACTCCCTTATGTAAAATACATATTTTCCGTTTGAAGGAGTTTCTTTAAAAGTAATTAAATAAGAGAACTGATTATTCGGAGTTATTGAATTGATTTCGACATACATATTTGTAATTCTATTCTTAATCAAAAAACACTCAAGATTTAATAGAGTAGTATTTATTGGAGCATCGAAATATGCAATCAGGGAATTATTATCATTCACATAAATCTGCTTCAGTTTTGCTGGTGTGTGATGAAACACAGTAGCAGTATTACTAAAATCGGAGTATCTGACTTCATTCAATATATTGTACGATTGTACCTGGTAGTAATAAGTAGTATTTAATGAAACACCATTATCAACATAATACATATTTTCGACACTATCAATCTTTTCATAATTGAGTGAATCAATTCCTCTGTATATAATAAAAGAATTCTGATTACCTACCCATTCAAGTCTTACGCTTAAAGAATCAATGCTGAATCCCGCAACATTATTAGGAGCTTGCGGTTTATCCAGTGCAGTAAATTCATAGAACCAGACTCCATCAGTTTTAGGAAGTGCAATTTCCTTAACTCCGTTCTTATTAAGATCAGTAACTAATATACCGTCCGAATTCACTCCTTCATCGTAGAAAACTAACTGCTGTTTATTCCCTTTCATTTTCAAAATATACGAATATGGGAACATAAAAAGAATCAATTCATCTTTGTTATCATTGTCAATATCTGCAAATTTAATCCCGTTATCTGCTTGTTGAAAAGCACCTTGAAATTCGGATGCTGGATCAATAAAAGCCCTTGTTGTTAAATCAAAATTTGAATCAAATACAACAAGCAAATGATAACTGGCTATGTCTATCTCTGGGATTGAGTGAAGTAGCACTGCAATTTCTTTTTTACCGTCTCCGGTAAAATCTCCTGCTGTAATATATGCTGACGAAGAATAGAATCCGGTATTCAGTTCAATATAAGGAGTGAATTGATTATTAGGAAGAATCTTAAAACTAAAAACATCTCCGTCCGTATCCACTAACCATAATTCATTTATTCCATCACTGTCAATATCGGTTACAATCCCATTCGGTGAATCAAAATAATTCCCACCAAAACCTTTTTTTGTGAAATTCTTTAACACTGCTGTTTGTGTTAAACTCAAATCACTATTCGCTCTGTATATTGTAAGCGTAGTGTCACTTGATACCGTCACAATTTCAGTTTTTCCATCCTTATCAATGTCCTTAGCCATTACAGGCCAGAACATTGAGTCTTCTTTCTTGAATTTTTGACTTAGTTTTGATGAGTTATTTGCGTCCTGTTCAAGTATATAACCATAATAAAACCAATAACTTAGTAAATCTTTCTTTCCGTTATTATTAAAATCACCATAATCTTTCGGAATTTTCTCGCTTAACGTATCAAGCAAAATGAATGAATTATTTTGATATTTATAATGCTTTGTAACTTTGCTGTTTGTGTTCTCCCTGATCAGGATCTCATCGTTGAATTCTGAAGTAAAATTAACCGGTTGATCAAAAATAATTCCCGAAGGAAGAGAAAATGGCATTTTTGTTTTGGGTATCTGGTAAAATGTTTCCTCAGTAGCAATTACAAAATTAGCACCCGAAGAGTCTCTTAAAATTGTTTTAAAACCTGCTAAATTTTCAGCCTCGAAATAAACCACATAACTAGTATTAGCCTTTGCATAAAATTTCGGAATGAAGCCGTAGTGGAGTTTTTTTACAAATTGATTGTTTGTTGTAAATCCATCAAGTGTTACATATCTGAAATCTGGCTCCCATGTGGTTTTATAATACATCCTAACTATAGAATTAGTACTTGTATATACAGCAGCTAAAATGTTCGGTTTTTCACCGTAATAAGCCGGAACCAGAGAAATAAGCTCAACTGTGGGACTCGTCCGGATAATATGAAAACAAATCCGTTCCTCAAGAGTGCGACCATTTACTTGCGTTACCACTATCCTGAGAGTATAAACTGTATCTTTTACATAGGAGTAGTAATCCTTTATACTTAGATTAAATATTTTGGAATTTGATACTTGATATTTAGCGTTGAATATTAAATTTTTCCATGACTTTGGGTTTAGTCCCTCCCCTATCTCGAGATCATATTTCTCAAAATATGGCGACAGAACTGAAGCTATTATTGAAATCGTATCCTGATTTGTTGCGAAATCCATTGTAGGATAATGAAACTTTACTACTGATGGGGCTAGCACTGTTAGAGCTCTGTTTAAATTAAGCCTTCCCGCTCCGCTTCTTAAATCCCAGCCCGCCTCACCTAAATCATCCGAAGTCGATTTCAATATTTGCCTTACCTCCTCATTAGTGAAATCCCCTAAAGATAACACTAATGATGCAGCCGCACTAATAAAAGGTGCTGCTGCTGAGGTTCCGTTAAAATTAGAATATTTCCCGTTTCGTATTGTAGTCATTATTCCCGTACCAGGCGCAACCATATCTAATGTGCTTCCCCAATTGGAGGTCGATGCTACATAATCCTCAACCGTTGAATTCCCAATAGATATAACTTCTGAATAACCAGAAGGATAATGGGGATTTGATGAATTGGAGTTGCCTGAACTTCCTACAAGCACAACATTTTGGCTGTGTGCATACCTTATCACATCTCTTAGCACATACGAAAAAGAATAATCGCCAAAACTCATGTTGATCACTTTTACCCCCATCTGAACAGCATACAATATCGCTGCAGCCACATCATCTTCCTCACCATATCCCGCTGGATCAAATGCCCTGAGATTCAATATTTTAATATTTGGTGCAACTCCTGCAATACCCATTCCGTTATTAGTCTGAGCTCCTATAATTCCACTAACTGCAGTTCCGTGACTGTAAATGTTTTCATCCAGCGGAATATTATCCCACTTCAAATAATCTCCCCCTGTCGGATCAAATGGAAAACCAACTCTGTCTGTAAAGTCCCATCCCATATAGTCATCAACAAATCCGTTATTGTCATCATCAATCCCATTAAACCTTTTATCGTTTCCTGAATTGTCAACACCGCTTTCTCCTGGATTGTAAAAAAGTTTATCCACTAAATCGGGGTGCAGAAAATCGACCCCGGTATCCACAACCCCCACAATAACAGAATCGCTTCCTTGTGTCTTATTCCAGGCCGTGAATGCATCAATTTTTGTAAGCGCCCACTGCTGCGATATCAGACTGTCATTTGGAATATTATTAATTTGAAAAACAGAATTCCGTTGTATGTATTCAATATCCGGATTTTGCTTAATGATTAGATCAAAATCAATTTCTTTAATATCATTTATAAATTCAATTTTTACTATTCTGTTAATTGAAGGGATATGTTCAGAAACTCCCTTCGCCAGATACTCGAAACTTTTTATATTATTCTCTTCAATATTAATATTACTGTAATCCTTAAATGGTCTTGAATCCCGGATCCTGTTTCCAATCTCGCTCTGAGTAACTGTTTCCCTATATTTTAACAGATAAACTGACTGTGGATACAATGATATTGTAACATAAATCGAAAGGAGAATAATCAGCCTAAAATTCATAGATATCCTTTGTAAAATTAGTGTCTATTGTTGTTGGGTAAACACCGGAAAAACATGTAGTGCAATAGTTATCTGCGATATCATCTTCAAGAATAGTGATCAGTTCCGGTATTGTAAGATACTCTAATGAGTCAACTCCCACATATTTCCTGATCGCTTCAATATCTCCATTTAATCTGTGCGCAATTAATTCTTCCCTGGATGGAAAATCCATACCATAATAACATGGATAAAGTATCGGAGGTGAGGAAATTCTGAGATGAATTGATTTTGGTTTAGCTTCTCTTATAAGATTGATCAATTGAAAAGAAGTTGTACCTCTGACTATCGAATCGTCCACTACCACCACAGTTCTGTTTTCTAATACACCTTTTACCGTATTGAATTTTATTCTTACACCAATTTCCCTCGACTGCTGGCCGGGTGAAATAAATGTCCTTCCAATATAATGACTTCGTATTAATCCTAATTCATACTTCGCTTCAATCCCCATCTTTACTAGCTCATTTTTATAACCGAGTGCTGTTGTGTTTGAACTGTCGGGCACGCTTATCACTGTTACCTTCCCCCCGTCCGGTTCAATTACCGGATGCTTCCTCGCCAGTACTTTACCTAACCTTCTCCTCATCTTGTCCACATTATGACCAAATATTTTACTGTCAGGTCGCGTAAAATAAATATACTCAAAAATACATTGTCGTAGTTTTGGTTTGGGTTTACTATACTCTATCGAGATTATTTCATCTGATGACTTAGCACCATCTGGAATAATTACTAATTCTCCCGGATTTACATCCCTTATATACTCTGCATAGTTTATGTCAAGTGCACATGATTCAGATGTTATAATATAAGATCCGTTTTTCTTTCCTATACATAATGGTCGGAATCCAAATGGATCTCTGGCTCCGGCTAACATTGTGTCAGTTAATATAACCACCGAAAAAGCACCATCAATTTGAGACAACGCATCTATTATCTGTTTTTGTTGTTCATCAAATTCGCTCTTTGCTATTAGATGTAAAATGACCTCAGTATCACTTGTTGTTTGAAAAATAGCCCCTTCCTTACTCATTCTTTCTCTCAATACCGAGGCATTTGATAAATTCCCATTGTGCGCCACCGCTAAATGACCCATATGATAATTCACTAAGAAAGGCTGTATATTCTTTCTGCTCCCCTCACCGCTCGTCGAGTATCTGTTGTGTCCAATACACGCATTCCCGTTCAACACCTTGCCCCATTCATCAAAGTCGCTGAAAACTTCCGAGACAAGCCCCTCCCCTTTAATAATGCTGAAAATCATTTTACCATTAGCATCTTCTTTTCTTGAAACTATACCCGTGGCTTCCTGTCCTCTATGCTGCAATGCATGTAGAGCATAATAAGTTATCAGAGGAGCCTCAAATGAATTGGTTACGCCAACAATTCCACACATATCTTGATAAAAAATTTTTAGAAAAACATTTATTTAAATAATAAATGTAAAGATAATAATGGTAAAGTAAAAGAGGTAAATATGAATCTGAAAGGGGAAAAAAAATCCCGAATTTAATCGGGATTAATCGAGGCGCCGGTCGGATTCGAACCGACGAATAAAGGTTTTGCAGACCTTCCCCTTAGACCGCTTGGGTACAGCGCCATATAAAAAAACAAATCCACTCAATTTGAATGGATCTGCTAGAGCGGGAAACGGGACTCGAACCCGCGACATCAACCTTGGCAAGGTTGCGCTCTACCAACTGAGCTATTCCCGCATAAAACATTGCTTATAATGAAGTATTTACCTTCATACTATTGCAAAAATATTAAAATTAAGAGTTGAAATATAATAGTTTGCTTCAAATTGTGCAAATAAAAAAATGCGGGATAAAATTCATTTTTCCCTTGTATCGTCCAAAGTATAATCACTACAAGTAAAAGAAATAAAACGATTAAATCGTATTTATTAAATTTTGCTGTCTGCTCTACTTCAGTTTTCATAAGATTTAATTGGTTTTTTATTTAGAGACCTTATTTATTCGATTATGAAATTTAAATAAATAAAAGGTACCAAAAAATGGGCGAATCGCCCATTTTTTCACTTTTCTACTCATTTCCTCCCCTTCTTCCTTCGATATGAATACGTAGTGAATACGTACTGAATACGTACTAAAGCCGTGGTGAATACGTACTTACATCGATCTAAACTCACTTAACCTATGCTTTCTGTACAAATTATTCTTTTTAGAAATATGCTCTCTCTGAACCAAGATTTGAACTCTGAAACCGTCCTTAGCTGAAAAAATCCTTATGATCCGGACTCCTCGTTAACTAATTCACATTATAAATAGGAAGTTTCTCAGAAAGATTAAATAGCTTATCCGATCAATGAAGAACTAGTTTTTAGTAGTTTGAAGTTAATTCAATAAAATATAATATATCATTTTCTTTTTTTACTTATTGCACAAATAAAAATGAAGCAGTCACAGGAAAATGATCACTGAATCCACCTAAGTAATTAGAACCACCATAAGTAGGAAATGGAGTCCCTTTATATTTTCCACTATAAGTCTTCAACCATCCGGGATTAAATATTTCAAAACTTTCTTCAATATACTTAAACTTTCCTCTTATCATATTTGTCGATACAATAATCTGATCTAACATATTCCATTGATCTTGGTATTTATAGGTTCCCTTTCCCTGTTGATCTAGTTTAGTGGCAAGGTTAAATAATTGAGGATCATCATAAATATCCGTCTCTTCTTCCTCTCCAAAAAATGAAAGTGCATTTAAGTATTCTGTAATTGAGATATTGTCAGGTTCATCGTTAAAATCTCCCATAATTATTACGTTTGCTTCTTTGTTTTCCGAAAAAAGTTTATTGACATTCTTTCGCAATACCTTTGCGGCTTCAATACGGTACAACTCCGTTTTATTATCTCCCCCTCTTCTTGAAGGCCAATGATTTACAAAAACATTTATAACCTCACTTGAAACAGAACGCTGAAGTTTCACATGTAAAATCATTCGTGTAGGGTACAAATCAGCAACAGGTGGTACTGTATCCCCTGACACAGATATCAATATCAACTTTTCAGGTTTATAAATCAATCCAACATCAATGCCCCTGCCATCAGGCGATTCCTTATATGCTAATCGATACCTGTCCTTTCCGAAATATTCATCAACCCAACGCTGTGCTACAGCTTCATTTTCACTTTCACAAAATCCAAGAATATCGGGATCCTTTCCATTATTCATTTCACTAACCACCCTGGTAAGATTTGCCATTTTCTTTACAAGTCGCTCCTCTGACCATTCCTTTTTTCCTCCGGCAATATATTCTTCATCAATTTTTTCCGGATCATCGAAATTATCGAATAAATTTTCCAGATTATAAAAAGCCACGAATAAAGTATCTCCGCCTTTGAACGTTGTACAAGCTGGGATATTGATTACACATATTATAAAGAATAGCAACAACACTTTTACTTTCATTTTAATTTCCTTTATTATAATTTTTTTTCCATGCATAATGTATGGTCAGAAATAGCGAGCCACAAAGAACCAGCATAAGTGCTCTTGCACCCCAGATATAAGGAACGTTTTCCGGTAAAACATTTTTCATTAAAAGCGTGGGAAGTGCATTATCCACGAACCACCATATCATAATTATCAATAGAATAACTGGTGTTATAAATTTCATTATATAATAAAATATCCTTGGTATTTTGATGTCTCCCCCTTCATTCATTTCCTCCCAGGCTAGATTGCTGTCGAAAATCCACATGAAGAGAATTGTCTCTAATAAAGCAAAAACAACTAAACCAAATGTTCCTGCCCAGTAATCAAGTTCATCAAGAAAACCATACTTTAAATAAAATATTACGAATTGTACTGAGATAAAAACTACCGAAGCTAGAATTGCTACAGCTTTTTTTCTGTCGAATTTAAGCTCATCTTCAAGAAAAGCGATTACAGGCTGTCCCATGGCAACAGAACTTGTTATTCCCGCAAAAAATAGTAGTAAGAACCATATAAAACCAAAAAAATGACCAAATGGGATTTGCTCAAAAATAAGTGGCATGGAAACAAAACCTAAGTCAAATGCTCCTCCCATGGCAATTTGAGTGGTCATTGTAATCCCGAAAAATGCAACTGCTGCTGGAATTGCAATTGACCCACCCAATACAACTTCCGCAAATTCATTTGTTGATGCCGTTGTTAAACCTGAAAGAGCAATATCATCTTTTGGTTTCAGATAGCTGGCATAGGCCTGGATTGTCCCCATCCCAACAGAGAGAGTAAAGAAAATCTGACCGGCAGCAGCCAGCCACACAGAGGGTTTTGCAAGCTCTGCGAAATTTGGATTCCACAAATATGCGAAGCCCGATGCAATGTTTCGGTCAGGAAAATTAGGATCTGGTGTTCCTAATGTAATTACCCTTATTGCTAGAATAATAGCAAAGAAGAAAAGCAAAGGCATCGCTATTTTCGCTAATTTCTCTATCCCTTTGCTTATTCCTCGATATAGAACCCAAAAATTAATAACAAAAGTAACTAAGAAAAAAATGTATGATATTCCAATACCCGAGAATAAATCAGTTACTTCCCTCCCTTGATAACTATATAGATAGCTTTTCATACTCTCAAATGAAGTCTGATCAAAATAATGCTGAGTTAGTGAAAGAAAACTGAAACCCAGCGTCCATGATTCAATCAAAGTATAATAGATCATTATAACAATTGATATTAGTAGACCAATACTGCCAAAATATTTCGCCGCTTTATGTTTGCATATTACGTCAAACATTCCGGGTGCACTTCCATGTCCATATTTGCCTCCATGTCTTCCTATTCCCCACTCCATCCACATCAATGGAATACCAAGTAGTAAAAAGAAAAGAAAATATGGAATCATAAATGCCCCTCCACCATTCTGAGCAGCTTGCACTGGAAATCGTAAAAAATTTCCTAATCCTACTGCATTACCCGCAACAGCCAGTATTAAACCTAGTTTACTCCCCCATTGCTCTCTTTGTCTATCTGTACTCATCTGCTCTCCATGTATAAATTACAAAATCAATTCTTCTTTTTCAGCAGTAGCAATAACTGTTGTTGCTAATGCATCCCCCGTAACATTTGTTATTGTCCTGCACATATCCAGTATCCTGTCTACTCCTAAAATTAGTGCAATTCCCTCCTGTGGTATCCCAACTGACTTCAGGATTATTATCAACATGATGATGCCAACCCCGGGTACTGGAGCAGTCCCAATAGAGGCAAGTACAGCTGTAAAAACTATTGTTACTTGTTGCATTATATTCAAATCCATACCAAACACTTGAGCAATAAACACTGCTGCAACTCCTTGATATAGCGCCGTTCCATCCATATTGATCGTTGCTCCAAGAGGAAGCACAAAACTTGTTATAGATTTTGAAACACCAAGGTTATCTTGGCAGCATTCCATTGTTACAGGAAGCGTTGCAGCACTCGAACTCGTGCTGAAACCTATCGTCATAGCCCTTCTTAGTCCCTTATAAAAAGTTCTGATTCTTATCTTAGTAAAGATTTTTAGCAGAATAGCATACGTTACAAATGTATGGATAAATAGTCCCAAAAGAACCGCTAAAGAATACCAAAGCAAAGTAGCTAATATTTCAAAACCAAATTCGCTTACAGTTGAAGCTATAAGTGCAAAAACACCGTATGGTGCAATCTTCATAATAACCTCCACCATGCGGATCATTGTTTCACTCAAGCCGTCAAAAAAACTTATCACAGGTTCCGCTTTATCTCTTCTTATCATCGTCAGTACTAACCCAACCATTACAGCAAAAAAAACTATTTGAAGCATATTGCTCCCTGCCATTGCCTCTATTGGATTCTTAGGTATTATGTTAACTATCTCTCTAGTAATCTCGAAATCAAATTGTGTTTCAATTTTTTGCTTATAATCTTCTTGGTATACAGACATAAGGTTATCCCGTGTCTGAGTTGGCATCTGCTCACCTGGTTGTATTAAATTTGCTATCACAAGCCCTGTAGTAATTGCGAAAATTGTCGTTCCCATGTAAAAGCCAATCGTTCTTCCTCCTATTCTGGCAAATTTCTTAACATCCCCCAAACTTGCGGCTCCCACTATTAGTGAGGCTAATACAAGCGGTATGGCAATCATATTTAGAAGACGAATAAAAATATCGCCAATCCATTTAATCCAGGTTGCTATTGTAGTTTCCCGTGTAAGATTTGTAACATTATTTATAGAAATCTCTTTCGTGTTTTTTTTACTGTCGCAGTTATAGAAATCGGTAATAACTACAGAAAATAGCTTCTCTTCTTTCTGATAATTCCTGCTTAAGTTGATAATCTGAGTCTGAGAATCCGATGTAAATGTTACCGAATCACTTCCTGAAATTATTCTGAATTTATCCCAGTTCTTCACTGTTATGGAGTTATATCCGGAATCATTCTTATAATTAATTTTTAATTTATTCTGAGATACATTGAAAATAGCTCCGAATATTGCACCCAAAATAAGTGCAAGAACTATCTGAGTCTGGAGGGAAGGATATTTGAACTTCATCTGTTTCTTATTATGTGAGGACTTTATGTTAATATTAATTGGTTTTATTTGCTCATTTTTATACTTTTGCAAAACTAATTTAATGAATTAATGCAAAATAATAAAGAAAATATCAATACTGAACAAAAGAATTCGAAAGAACTTGTCAGGGGACTTAGTCTCACAGCAGGTATTATGATTGTAGCAGGTTCTATGATTGGTTCCGGAATATTCAGAAAACCTGCAACAATGGCGGGTCAGCTCCTCTCCCCCGAACTTCTCATTATTGTTTGGATTGTTGCTGGATTGTTTACTTTTCTTGGAGCACTTGCTAATGCTGAAGTTGCAAGTATGTATGATAAAACAGGAGGACAATATCTCTATTTTCGGGATATGTATGGTGATTTTACAGCTTATGCATTTGGTTGGGCAACCATTGCAGTCGTACTCTCCGGTAGTCAGGCCGCTATTGCCTATGTGTTCGCTGAATATGTAGGTTACTTCTTTGCTTTTCCCGAAACCCCTCAATCATTGGCTTCAATCACACTATATCTCCCTCTCGTGGGGTACATTCATCCCTTCTTTGATTTATCAACAAAACTAGTGGCCATTTCTTGTATTCTATTTATTACTTTCATAAACTATATAGGGGTTATTTTCGGTGGTGGTGTTCAAACAGTCATAACATTCATAAAAATAGCTACAATAATTGTACTTGCCTTTCTTCTGATTCTTCTGGGTAATGGAAGCATCTCAAACATATACAATAATTTTGAACTCAGCCCTGATTTTACAGGCAATTATATTGCACTATTTGGTCTTGCCCTTGCTGGAGCTTTTTGGGCTTATGACGGATGGAATAACGTGACTTATGTTTCCGGCGAAATGAAAAACCCTAAACGAAACGTTCCACTATCTCTTCTTTGGGGCACATTGATTGTAGTAGGTTTGTACGTCTTTATCAATATTGCTTATCTCTACCTAATTCCTGTTGACGCTATGAAAAACTCTCCACTTGTTGCTGCAACGGCAATGGAGTTAATATTCGGAAAATCTGGTGGAGCGATCGTTTCGTTGGCGGTAATTATTTCTACATTCGGAGCATTAAATGGAAGTATTCTGGGGGCTGCGAGAGTACAATATGCTATGGCTAAAACCGGCTTGTTCTTTCCTTTCCTTGGAAAAGTACACGGAAAGTATCGTACACCCCACACATCAATCGTAATGACAGGTGTTTGGTCTGCCATTTTAGTAATGTCTGGGACCTTCGACACTATATCGGATTATGTGGTTTTTGCTGCTTGGCTTTTTTATATGCTTGGTGCGCTTGGTGTTATAATATTACGTAAAAAATATCCGCATAGAGAAAGACATTATAAAGTTTGGGGTTACCCCTTTACTCCTATTATTTTTGTTATTTTCAGCCTGCTATTTTTACTTAATACTATTATCTCGGATACACAAAACGCTAAAATGGGATTATTCCTTATATTGATTGGACTCCCTATTTATTTCTACAGAAAGTACGTAGATAGAAGAATTTAGTAAAGATTTTTAATTTGCCTTATTTGATGAAATTTCTTAAATTGATATGTTATTTTATTTTGTAATTAAGCATTTGAATTAAATAATAAATAGTATGATTGAACAATATATTCCACTTTTTCTGGTTCTTGCTACAGCTGTTTTAATTGCTGTCGGTATCGTTGCCTCCTCAACATTAATCGGTCCGCAAAGACCAAATGATGAGAAAAAATCGACTTATGAAAGCGGTGTTAAACCTTTTGGTAGTGCAAAGGAAAGAATATCCATTAAGTACTACGTTGTCGCCATGCTGTTCATAATATTTGATCTTGAAGTGATTTTCGTATATCCCTGGGCAGTTCAGTTCAAATCATTGTACTCAGTTTTTGGAATCCCTGTTTTTACTACAATGTTGGTATTTTTAGTAATTTTTGAAATAGGTTATCTGTACGCTTATAAAAAAGGAGGATTTAATTGGGAATAGAAGCTCAATTAACTGGAGATGGTTTCTTTACTACTACAATTGATGCCCTTATTGCATGGGCTAGAAAGAATTCTGTCTGGCCGATGCCTATGGGGATTTCTTGTTGTGCTATTGAAATGATGGCTGTGGGTGGTGCAAAATATGATATTGCACGATTTGGTTCAGAAGTTATGAGAATGACTCCTCGTCAGAGCGATTGCATGATTGTCGCTGGAACTGTTACTTACAAAATGGCACATGTCGTAAGAAAAATCTACGACCAGATGCCTGATCCAAAATGGGTTATTGCTATGGGAGCTTGTACTTCTTCTGGTGGGATGTATCGGTCATACTCAGTAGTGCAAGGTATTGATCAGTTTCTCCCTGTAGATATTTACACTGCAGGTTGTCCGCCCCGACCTGACAATCTCTTAAATGCTTTAATAGCTATTCAAGATAAAATTGGTAAAACCAGGGCTAAAGACTTTCCAAATTCATAATAAATTGACGACCTTTATGGAATTAAAAGAAAAAATATTACTGAAACTTAAAACACATTTTAAGGATGTGGATTTCTCAACAGAGGAATTCCGTGGAGAGTATTGTATTACTATTCCAAATAAAATTATCGTTGATGCCTGTGAACTTCTAAAAAATGATGAAGAACTTGCTTTTAACCTCTGTGAGGATATCACTGCTGTCGATTGGGGTAGGTTAAATAATCGATTTACAATGGTATATTTTATCTTCTCAATGAAAAACCGATTTAGACTTAAAATTAAATGTGATCTTGGTGATGGAGTTGAAAAAATTGATTCAGTCACATCTGTCTGGAAATCAGCAAACTGGGCTGAGCGCGAAGTTTATGATATGTACGGGATAGAATTTAATAATCACCCCGACCTGAGAAGAATGTATATGCCGGAATCATTTGAATATCACCCACTGAGAAAGGAATTCCCAGTTATGGGTATTCCCGGCTCATTATCCTTGCCAAAAAAGTAAAAATAATATGGACCGAGTTACAAAAGATGAACTAACCCCCAAAATTGTTTCAGCATTACTTAACTCTGATACTGATATCTCACTTGACGATGCTCTTGAAAATGACATGATTCTGAGTATGGGACCTCAGCATCCTGCTACTCATGGTGTACTTCGTCTTCTTCTTAGACTTGATGGTGAAACAATAATGGCATGTGTACCTGAAGTTGGCTATCTTCATAGAGGGTATGAGAAAATGGCTGAGAATATGTCCTTTACTGAGTATATTCCACACACTGACAGATTAGATTATCTTTCACCTCCTGCAAATAATTCTGCTTATGCATTAGCTGTAGAGAAACTCCTGGGAATTGAAGCTCCTCCTAGAGCTCAGTACATTCGAATGATGATGATGGAGTTTTCGAGGATATGTAGTCATCTGGTTGCGATTGGATCTCTTGCTATGGATATTGGAGCTTTGACAGTATTTCTCTGGACGCTCCGAGAAAGGGAAAAAGTACTTAATTTTTATGACGAAATTTGTGGCGCAAGATTCACAACCAGTTATACCAGAATCGGTGGAGTTGCCCAGGACGTTAAACCAGAGACATTTAAAGGAATTAAACAATTTCTTGATGAATTCGAAAGTAATATTCACGAGTTTGAAAAACTTCTTAACACAAACAAAATCTTTATCCAAAGACTCGAGGGAATTGGACAAATATCTGCCGAAGATGCAATTGATATTGGTTTATCAGGTCCTAACTTAAGAGCTTGTGGAGTAGAGTTCGATTTACGACGTGCTACACCTTATTATTTCTACAATGATATAGATTTTAAAGTTGTTACATTCTCTGAAGGAGATGCCCTTGCCAGATATTTCGTTAGATGTGATGAACTCAGGGAAAGCAGAAAAATAATCTATCAGATTTTGGACAAAATGCCCAATGGTGAGATAATGCTAAATAGTCCAAAAAAAGTTACTCCTCGGAAAGTTGAAATATACACCAAAATGGAGGAACTTATCCATGACTTTATGATTACCAACTTCGGGGTTAATCCCCCAATTGGAGAAATTTACTCGGCTGTTGAAAATCCTAAAGGAGAACTTGGATTTTATATCGTCAGTAATGGAGAAGGGCACCCATGGAAAATGAAAATCCGCAGCCCTTCATTTTGTAACATCCAGTCTCTTCCCCTTCTAACGAAAGGCTACATGATTTCGGATGTTGTTGCGATAATTGGGAGTATTGATCCGGTAATGGGTGAAGCAGATAAATAAGTAATTATTAATATCAGTTTAATTATATGGAATTCAAATTTAGTGAAGAGAATCTTCAGAAAATAGCATCTGTTCAAAAAAACTATCCCGATAAAAGATCTTCCATTATGCCTGTTTTGTATATTGCTCAGGAACAGAATGGCTGGATATCTCACGAAGTTATGGCAGAAGTTGCTCACCTGCTGGAAATTACTGAAAGTGAAGTTTATGGTGTTGTGACATTCTACACAATGTATCATAAAAAACAAGTTGGTAAATTTCATCTTCAGGTCTGTACAAATGTCTCCTGTATGCTTCGAGGAGGTTATGACATCTGGAATAAGATAAAAGATAAATACAACCTCGAGGATGGTGGTGTTACTCAGGATGGAAAACTGAGCCTTGAGGAAGTTGAATGCATGGGATCATGCGGCACTGCCCCTATGATCGCAATCAACGAAGATTATTTTGAAAATCTCACTCCCGAAAAGGTAATTGAGATCATTGATTCCTTAAAATAATAAATTTTAAAAGTTATTAACAATGCATAGAATAGTTTTACCTGATATAAAGAATTTGCAAGAGATTGATGTTTATCTTGCTAACCAAGGTTATTATGGAGCACGACTTGCTTTTCAAAAATCCCCTGATGATATAATAGAAATAGTAAAAAAATCAGGATTAAGAGGCCGAGGTGGAGCCGCATTTTTAACGGGTTTAAAATGGTCTTTTATGCCGAAAGTTACCAGCAAACCTAAATATCTTTGCGTTAATGGTGATGAAAGTGAACCTGGGAGTTTTAAGGATCGGCAGATTTTTGAATTTAATCCTCATCAGTTAATCGAAGGAATTCTGATTACTTGTTATGCTATTGGAGCACAGACTGCATATATTTACATTAGAGGTGAATATCACAAGTGGATTAAGCCCGTTCAAAAGGCGATAGATGAAGCATATAATAATGGCTTTATTGGTTCCAGAATGAAGGAGACGTTTGGAACACAATTTTCATGTGATATTTTCATCCATAAAGGCGCAGGAGCCTATATTTGTGGCGAAGAATCCTCTTTAATGAATTCTATTGAAGGACAAAGAGCTTATCCTCGAGTCAAACCTCCCTTCCCTGCTCAAAATGGCCTTTGGGGAAATCCTACAACAATCAATAATGTTGAAACAATAACTAACGTTCCTCCGATAATTAAAAATGGATCGGAATGGTTCTCTTCTATTGGTGAACCAAAACATCCGGGCACACTTCTTTTTGGAGTTAGTGGTCATGTTAATAAACCCGGAGTTTACGAACTTCCCACTGGAACGCTACTTACTGACATCATTGAAAAGTATGCTGGTGGAGTAATCAACGCAAAGAGAATCAAATGTATTATCCCTGGGGGAACTTCAATGCCTCCTCTGAAAGGAGATTCAATCGAAGGACTTAAGATGGATGCTGAATCCTTGCGTGCTGCTGGTTCAGCAATTGGTACCGGGGGAATTATTGTTATGGACGAAGATACAGATCTTGTTAAAGTTCTGGCGCGTATGACAAAATTTTACTATCACGAAAGCTGCGGTCAATGTACCCCATGCCGTGAAGGTACTGGATGGATGCTTAAAATTCTTAAACGCATTCTGGATGGAAAAGGAACTAAGAGTGACCTTGACCTTCTGATTAGCATTGCAAACAATATTGATGGAAATACTGTGTGTGCACTGGGTGAAGCAGCTGCTTGGCCTGTTAAATTTACTATAGCTAGATTTAGAGATGAATTTGAAAATAGAGTGAATGAATCAATTCAAATTCCTGTGAATAATAAAGTTCACTCAATGAGAAAAACAAAAAATCCAATCGATAATATAGAAATACGGTAAAGGATTTTCTTTACCGTATCTTTTACTGAACTATTGAAATCTCCTGACTTACAAAAAATATAAGTTTTCCTTGATATCTATACTCCTTTGATTCTTTCTTTATACATTGCAAGTGCTTCAGATAATCTTTCACGAGCGGTTGTATCGCCGGGGACATTGTGAGAAGGATGAATATAGAGTTTAACCCCTCGGTCAGCAAGAATCTCGGCAACCGTTGTCACAGTCATCCATACAGCGGTCACAAAAGCCATAGTCGATACCGGACCGATCTTGTCATAATGATTTTTTAATTCTACACTGGCATCCTGTATTGGAACACATGTATCCACAATTATATCAGCTATTTCGAAAATTGTCTTTCCGGAGCTATGTCTGGTTTGTTTTCCTTCGGCTTCTTTTGCACTCCCGAAAACAATAACTTTCATCCCTCTTTTCTTTGATTCAAGAGCTATATCAATATTAACTGCATTAATCCCTGTATGTGAGAAAATCCACATACAATCTTCCTTATCAAAATTCCAACCTTTCATTATTTCTTGTCCGTATCCTTCCACTCTTTCAAGAAAAACAAACTCATGAACATTCATTCCTCCTACTATATTCGTAAAAAATGTTAAGGGGAGTTCAATCATTGGGTGAAATCCAACAAATCCACCGATTCTTGGGTACATTTCTTCAATAGGTAGTGTTGCATGACCACATCCAAATGTGTGTACCCATTTCCCCTTTTCTATAGAATCAGCCATTGCCAGGGCTGCATTCTTAATATTCTCAATTTGAGTCTTCTCTATTTTTTCCATAACGCTTCGTGCGTTCTCAATCCATTGTAATGCTAACATATTATCATCCTATTATTTTCTTGTTTATTCTTTTGTTAATGACTTTCTTTCAAGTATACTGAATATTAAAAACATTATAACCACACTAATTAAAATTATCACCGAATAATATTTAATTCCAATACTCTCTGCGACAAATCCTGTTAAATAATTAAGCACGGTATTGCCGGTTAGAGCAATAACAAAAACAAGACTGAATGCTGTTCCGGAGATTGAGGCAAATTTATCTGCGACATAACTTAATATTATGGGGAAACCTGCCGCAAAACCAATTCCGAAAAATATCAATCCGATAATTGTAAAAAGATAATTCCCACCAAGAATCAGTATTAAAGATCCTAAAGCTACTATTATAAGACTCATATAGATGACATAAGACCTGGATAGGGATTTCAGTATGTAGCTAAGAACAAGTCTCATTGCAGTCAGTGCCAAAACTAAATAAGTTAATGCAAAAAGTGCCTGTTCAGGAGAAACCATCAGATATTTTTCCATATAAGTTGTTGTCCAGTTATTCGCTATACCCTCAATACCACTCTGGAAGAAAAGAAAGAACCCGAACAACAATAAAATTGGATTATTAAAAAGCTTGATTCCCTGTTTAATCGGAAGTCCTTGGGGATGTTTGGGAGGCGGAAATTTTATTATTAGGTTATACAATAGCAAGATAAGTAGAAATACACAAACGGCTGCAACAATTTGTTGATACTGATATCTACCTGAAAAGAAACCTAAAATCACCGGAAGACCAAGAGCACCAAGGCCATAGAAAACTCCTAAGAAACTAAGTTTTGCACCTTTCGAATCTCCGGAAATATCTGCAACAAGAGCATTAGTTCCTCCATTGATTACTCCACCTCCTAACCCGATTAAAAGAATAGATAACTGCAATAGAGTAAAACTACTTGATTCAACCATGCCGTATAAGCCGATTATAACAAAAAGTGAACAGATTGTTAGTAGGATTTTATAACCGTACTTGTCCACAATTGGTCCAAACGTTAATGAACCGAGTAGAATTCCGATGGGCAGTAATGCCACTACTGCTCCTGCTGAATAACCCGTTAGTGTAAACTTTTCAGTTAGATTTGGCAGCATAGCACCTATGCTTGTCATTGATATTCCAAATGTTAGCATACCTGTATATGCAGCAATAAAGACATAACTATTTTTATATTCTTTTTCCATGTTTAATTCTTTTTAAGTGGTAAGTATCCGGCTCCATATAGCCCTGCATCACTCCCAAGAGCAGATTCCGTCAACTTGACAAGTTTTATCGACCAAGGTTGTGCCCATTTTACTGCCTCATTAAATATTTCTGGGATAAATCTGTTTGCTGGCCCAAATATCCCTCCTCCCATAATGATTATTTCAGGATTAAAAAGACTTACATAATTGGCTATTGCCATTCCCCATAATTCAATTGCATTTTCTATAACTTTTATTGCAATAGGATCTTTGTTATCATATGCATGAAACACATCCTTTCCCGAAATCTCATCTGGATTTATTTCCTTAAAATAACCTGTATAAAATTTTTCAGCTTTCAATAAATCCGCTGCTTTTCGTCCTAATCCCGCTCCTGACGCAGAATACTCAAAACATCCACATGAAACATATTTTTTATCATATGGTCTTTCAAGAGCGAGCCATCCTGTTGCACCGGCAATATCATTAGCTCCTCTAAGTATTTCACCGTTGACTAATATTCCCAAACCTATCCCGGTTCCAACAGCCATGTAAATTGCATTCTTAGCTCCTGTTGCAGCTCCCTTCCACACTTCACCAAGAATATAACAAGCCCGATCGCTATCTATGTGAACGGGAATTTGGTCCACTGATTTTATCCCTTTAACCTTATCATACAGAGGATAGTCATCCCATCCGTGAATATTGGGAGCCCATACTGTTTTCCTGTCAGACCAATAAATTCCGGGTATACAAATACCGATACCAGAAATCTGCTTTTCTTTATTTTTGACAAATTCGATTTGTTTTGTTAATATTTCTTCCACTATTTCGAAAACTCCTTCACTCGTTTTTCCACTGATAGAGATTATCAGTCTATTTTCGGAAAAACCTTCCCTGTCGAAAACCGAAGATGAAATTTTTGTACCCCCTATGTCAATTCCAATTGAATTCATGAAAACCTATTAAATTATTATTTAAATATAGTGAATATTGAACTCATTTTTATCCACATTATTTATTTTCAATAACCAAATTTATCCTTTACTTCATACTCATTTTACTATTCAGGTTATAAAGGAGGAAAAACATTATGAATACACATGCTATTATAAGTATTGAGATATATTGGATACCAAATGTATCACTTATCACTCCGGCTATTATATTCATAATCATACTCCCCGATAGAGCAATAACAAATATAAGACTAAAGGCTGTACCTGAGATACTCTGATAATTGTCCCCTACAAAACTAAGAATAATAGGGAATCCCCCCGCAAAACCAAATCCCATTAAAACCAATCCGGTAATCGTCGTGTAATAATTATTGATAGAAAATATTATTACTGCACCAGAAATTACTATGATTAACCCCACTTGCAATAATCGAAAACGAGTAAAATGCTTAAGTAAAAAACTAATAAGAAATCTTCCAATTGTTAGAGCTAAAATTAAAAAAAACAGTGCTGCGAGAGCGCTATTATAATTGTCGATTCTTGTTTTTTGGATTAAGGTAGTTATCCAGGTACCTGCAACTCCTTCCATACCGCTTTGAAAAAACAGAAAAAAAGCGAAAAGCAGAAGCAAAGGATTATTAATTAATTTCAGGATTTCACTTAAAGGAAGTCCCATATTCTTTTTGGCTACTGGAAATGTTATAAACACTAGTAGAAGTGCTAATAGAAATAAACTTATGGAAATAATCAGAAAGACTTCTCGAATACTTACAACTGATGAAAAAACACTAAGCATAAAAGGTAATCCAAGAGCACCAATGCCATAAAATGCATGTAAAAGACTAAGTCTTGATTTCTTTTTCTCCCCTGATATATCTGAAACAAGTGAATTTGCCGTACCATTAATTATTCCATTTCCAGCACCTATTAATAATACTGAAATTCTAAGAATATCAACTGATGAAGTTGATGACAATCCGTATAAACCTGTTATCACTGTAATTGATGCGACAAACATAAGGAGTTTATATCCGAATCTGTCAACTATAGGTCCAAAGATTATTGATCCAATGGTAATCCCGAGCGGCATAATCGACGCTACTGTACCAGCTGAATAACCCGTTAGACGAAATTTATCAATCAACTGAGGGAGTATTGCTCCGATAATTGTCGTTGAAATACCATATATAACCATAGCAAAGAAAGCCGCAAAATAAAAGAGCGATTTATTTCTGTTCATTCTGAAAAAATAATACTGATTTCAATTTTAATAAAATGGTGAAAAAATAACCGCTAAATATAGTTAATGATCAAGAATAACTCATACTAATTCGGCAAATTCTAGTTAGATTATTATATTAAATAATTAAAAATGAGGTTTTATGAATTCGGACATTATAGCAAATAAAGAATATGATCCTGCGATGCATACTGCAGAGCATATCTTAAACCAGACCATGATTAGAATGTTTAACTGTGGAAGGGCTTTCAGTGCACATATTGAAAAGAAAAAGTCTAAATGTGATTATCGGTTTGAGAGGGACTTAAGTGAAAATGAATTAAAAGAAATCGAACTTCGTGTAAATGAAGTAATTTCCGGAAACCATCCTGTGTATGAAGAATTTATATTACGCGATGAAGCAGCAAAACATTTTACACTCGACCGACTGCCTGAGACCGCAGGAGAAAGACTGCGTATTATTAAAGTAGGCAATTACGACAGTTGTCTATGCAGCGGGAAACATGTTGCGAATACTTCGGAAATCCGAACTTTTAAGATTATTTCTTCGAGCTACGAGAACGGTAAACTGAGAATTCGCTTTAAACTCCTAGATTAATCAGATTCTCAATTTCCAAAATTTTTTCTGTTATCAGTGCACAACTAATCATAGAATATCTTTTCCTATGATTATTCAGACCATAGTATACAACTACCGGGAGGCTCCATTCCAACATAGCTATCAGGTATGGTACTATCGACTTCTCAAATAACGAAACTGTTGAGGCATATTCACGCATTTTTAATATCAACTTATAACCCTTTTCAACCTCAGGATCATTTCCGGTATAGCAGAATTCAGGTTTGTCTTTAATACTATCACACTTCATCAAAGCCGTTTCAAAATCAATAATGTGATTCATACTTTCTTTACTCTCAATATTAAAGTATTCAAATTTAATTATGGGTTCAAGACGCGAAAAATCTGATACTGCATTTCTGTATTTAGTTTCTGAGAAATCAATTATATAAATATTCTCTTTTTCATCTAGAAGAATATTTTGCAGATTTAAATCACCGTGGCAAATCCCCTTGTAACAAGTGAAAGATATTTTTTCCCTCTCCGCATAACCATATTTGAGAAAATAGTAAGGGTTTGTTATTTCTCTTTTTAATTCTTCTACATAAATTTTTGGATCGTCCGCTGAGATTCCTAATTCTTCCTTTGCTTTGTCATAAATTATTGGAAAAAAATTAATAGGATTTTGTTCCTTAAAAAGATTGATATTGTCAAGTTTCGGTTGACCATACCATGGTTTTAGAATTCCTGTATAAACTTTTTCAAAAAGTGGCAATACTTCATCAAATGTTCTTTCATTATATAACTTTCTGAGCCATTTCAATTTTGTGCTCCCGGTTATTCCAAGAAAGTTATACCTGATTCCTCCGAAATCACTATAGTAAAATGCTCCCATTACTGTGGATGCGTTATTAAGAATAAATTTCTTAACGTACATCTCAAAATTATCTTCCTCCCGTTTAATTATAGCAGAGTTACTTAATTTAAGCACAGTAGGGAGTATTTTAGCTCCATTTTTATCCTCACCGAATACCTGAAATGTTCTAGCTGAAAATCCCCCAAACAAAGGAGTCATCTGTATTCTGGAACAATCTGAGTATATACGTCTTACGATTATTTCGAATTCATCAGTCAGATCATATTCTTTAAGATTCTCAATTTCAAGAGATTGCAGTAATGGCTTTATTTCCTTATGATTAAAGAAATATACTCTCCCTGATTGAAACTCGTTGTTTTCACTTCCTTGTTCAACACCTTTTACATTTTGAAAAGTTAAAAGATTTTTTAAGTCATTTGATATTTTATGCTGTGGAGAAAGCTCTTTACTGAATTTAAGCAGGACATCTATTTGTCCTGCACAAAGATATTCGGTACAGTTAAAGAAATGAAATATTTCTTTTAGTTGTTTTAAGTTTTCTATCTGAGTTTCGGACAAAGTCGTTTTGTTAATCAACATCCCGGTTCCAATAATCCATTCTTCTTCACTTTCCTCTTCCGTTTTAGTTGTTTTGCCAAAAAAAACGTATGAAACGAATGAGGATTCCGGAGTGATTTCATCGCCCACAATATTATTCATATTTGTTAGAATATTCTTAAGGGGAATGCTACTTTTGGCAAAAAAATCTATACAATAATTTGGTTCTGTCGAAAAACTAACAACTTCTTTCAGGAATAAAAAAACATCCTCTTTTTTCTCAATAAAAAGATAGTCGGATTCAGTATCTCCATTAGATTTCTGGATTCCTAGGAAATCCCCAATCGTGAAAATCAAGTTATTGTTCTCTATTTCCGATTTATTTAATCCTAGTCCCCCTCTTCCTAAAGAAAACTTTAGTTCTTCAATTGAAAAAACTTTAAATTCATCATTATTATCTTCCGGGAGCATTACTTTGAGAGGTGAAAAAGAATCGGAAAGTTTAAAGGAATGATACTGACAGTCATTTATCTCAACCGATTTGTTTTTAACTTCAAACTTCAAGTGTTTACTTATTACTTCTCTTGATTCCGTTAGGTCCCTGGCTATTGTTAAAGCACTTTTTAATCCGGTCATAGTAAAAACTTGATTTACTGATTGGTTAAGGGAACAAAGTACAATAATACCACCCGATATTTTGGAATCCTTTTCAAGTTTCAAAATATCACGAATTCCAGCACTTGAGAGATACTTAACATCTGAAAAGTCAATAATTATGTGTTTTTGTCCTGAATATTTAACCATTGATTTTTCGAATTCAATTGATCCGAGCGAATCAAATTTTCCACTAAGTTTAATAACTAATACTTCATTTGAAAATTCAAAGTCTATCTGCATAATGCCTCCGGTAAATATTTCAGTGATTTGAACATAAATATATTAAAAAAGTATTTGTGATACAAAGATATCTTTTAAAAAAGAAAAAATTCTATTATCCTTTATTTGTACAGAATAATAATTTTCATATTTTAACAATCGGTGTTTATAAATAAATAAATTATCTATTAAAATTTAATTAATATGGTCGATAGCATTTGTATTTTTGAAGGTATTTATTACTCGCGTCTTCTTCCACTGGTATATCTGCGTCCGGAATATGATCTTCGCTCGGGTATTCTTTCCTTGCGGGAAAAAGTGTTAAAACGCTTTCCAAAAATCCCGACTACTTTGCACTGTAGAAGCTATTTGTCAGAACTCGTGAAACTTAAGAATCCCGATTTGTTGGTTAATGAAATTAATGGGAATCACTGTCTTTTCATTAATGGTAGAGTCTTAATGGATGATGACCTAGCAAAAATTCTTGTTGAAGATACTATTGATACCTTATATGTAAAGGGAGACTCAATAATTGCTGCAAAGGTCTCGGGATTAAAACTTGAGCAATTAAAGAAAGGTCTTTATGATTTGTATACATTATCAGATTTTGGAGATTTATTTATAAAAGAAATTGAAGCAAGGATTATAAATTATCCTTGGGAATTAGTGCATTTTAATGGTGAAGAAATAATAAATGATTTTAATCTCCTCACAAAGGATAAAGTGGATTGCATGATAAGGGGAAATGTTTATGAAGGAGCATACTTGATTGCTAAAGAAAATATTTATATTGATGAAGGCACAAAAATAATGCCAGGAGCTGTTTTGGATGCAGAGAAAGGACCTATTTATATTGGTAAAGACTCCGTTATACAACCAAATGCTACAATTGTTGGTCCTTCATATATTGGTAATAGGACTTATATAAGAGCATCAACCAGCATTTATGAAAGAACCAGTATCGGAGATGTTTGCAAAATAGGTGGTGAGGTAGAAGATTCTGTAATCCATAGTTACACTAACAAACAACACGGCGGATTTCTTGGTCATGCTTATCTTGGAAGTTGGGTTAATCTTGGTGCAGATACTAATAACAGTAACCTTAAAAACAACTATGGGAGCATTCGCGTTACGATTAATGATCAACTTGTTGATTCCGGGCTTCAGTTTGTTGGATTAATGATGGGTGATCATTCCAAAACTTCCATTAATACAATGTTTAATACTGCTACTGTAGTGGGTGTGGGGAGTAATGTTTTTGGAGCTGGTTTTCCTCCAAAATATATACCTTCATTTTGTTGGGGCGGGGCGGAATCTCTTACTACTTATGACATTGAACGGAGTCTTGAAGTAGCTCAACGTGTTATGACTCGTCGAGATGTTAAATTCACTTCTCTTGATGAAAAACTTCTGAGAAAAGTTTTTGATTTAACAAAGGAAGAAAGACGTAGACGAGGCATGCCAAGTTAAGTTTTGTAATAATTTATTCAATTATATTTAATTAATTATGGAGTATTTATATGAGGTTAATAATTCAACCAAGTTATGACAAGGTTTCAAAATGGGCAGCGAATTACGTCGCCTCAAGAATCAATGAGTTTCACCCTAATGCAAGGAAGAGGTTTGTTCTTGGCCTCCCTACCGGTTCTTCACCTATCGGTATGTATGCCGAACTGATAAAAATCTATAAAGCAAAAAAGGTTTCGTTCAAATATGTTACCACTTTCAATATGGACGAATATGTGAATCTCCCTGAGAACCATTCCGAGAGCTACCATTCTTTTATGTGGAGCAATTTCTTCTCTCATATTGATATAGATAAAAAATTCGTTAATATCTTAAACGGTAATGCCGGAGACCTTGAAAAAGAATGTATTAACTACGAAAAGAAAATTAAGGCAGCCGGAGGAATTAATCTATTTGTTGGCGGAATAGGTCCGGATGGTCATATCGCTTTCAATGAACCCGCATCTTCTCTTGGTTCGCTAACACGCGTTAAGACTCTTACTATGGACACAATAATAGCTAATTCCAGATTCTTTGATAACGATATTAATAAAGTCCCCAAACAGGCTCTTACTGTTGGAGTTAAGACTGTTCTGGATGCTCAGGAAGTCCTGATTATTATTAGCGGACATAATAAAGCCCGCGCGCTCGCAAAAGTTGTCGAGGAAGGTGTAAATCACATGTGGACAGTCAGTGCATTGCAGCTGCACCCAAAGGGAATTATCGTGTGTGATGATGCCGCAACCGTGGAATTAAAAGTCGGAACGGTCAATTATTTCAAAGATATCGAAGCCCAGAACCTCTAAACCACCCGGTATAGCCTTTCCCCCCTTTAGCAAAGTAATTTTTTCCCCCCTTTAATTAAAGGGGGGATTAAGGGGGGTTTTATAATTCTTAATTAACCAATTGCTCTTCTTCACGTTACAAACGCTCTTACTCGTACATTCCTTCAATAAGGTTCTTGTACCTCTCTTCAATAACATTTCTGCGAATCTTAAGAGTCGGAGTAATTTCTCCCCCTTCTAAAGTCAGAGGTTTATCGAGTAGGGCAAATTTCCGAACCCTCTCATAATTTGCCAGATTCTTCTGGAACTGAGCAAGTTCTTTCTCCATCATATCGTATATTTCCTTTTTCTCAACCAATTCAGTTTCGTCTTTATAAGGAATATTGTTTGAATCCGCATACTCTTTAATTGCTTCATAATCTGGAACTATCAGAGCACTGAGGAACATCCTTCTGTCACCAATAAGAATAAACTGCTCAATGAATTTACTTGCAAGAAAGAGGTTTTCGATTGGTGTAGGGGCAATATACTTCCCTGCCGACGTCTTAAACAGATGTTTTTTTCTATCTGTAATGATTAGGAAACCCTCTGCGTCAAAAACACCGATATCACCCGTATGCAGCCATCCGTCAATTATTGTTGCATCAGTCTCTTTCTTGTTCTTATAATACCCCTGCATGATATTCGGACCGCGTGCAAGTATCTCCCCGTCATGGGCAATTTTTACTTCAACGCTTGAAAATGGTTTCCCGACAGATCCGAATTTATAATTATCGATTCTGTTTGCTGAAATAACCGGTGAGGATTCCGTCAAGCCGTATCCTTCAAGAATAAGAATTCCAACTGCCTCAAAGAACTCTCCAAGATCACGTGAGAGAGCTGCTCCTCCTGAAATAAAGAAACGGATGTTCCCCCCTGTTTTTTCCCGAAGTTTTGAAAAAACAAGTTTGTTTGCTACTGCATGTTTCAGGCTAAGAGATACGGGGATATTTTTTCGTTTCTTTGCCTGCGCATACTGCCTGCCGGTTTCTAGTGACCAGTTTATTATCTTCTGCTTTTTAGCCGGCTGACTTTCAAAATTCTTGATAACCTTTGAGTGAATTCTCTCAAAGAGCCTTGGAACAGCCGTCATCAGGGTGGGTTTAATCTCAAGAAGATCGCTGGACACGCTGTCAATTGTTTCCGCATAACAGATCATTGCCCCGCTCGCAAACGCTGTGTAATATCCCGCCATTCTTTCAAAAATGTGGCAGAGCGGAAGAAACGAGAGAAACACGTCAGTTTTATCTATCGGGAAAGAAAGAAGCGCATCTCTTACGTTGGAAACAATATTGTCGTGTGTCAGCATCACCCCTTTAGGCTCCCCAGTTGTTCCGGATGTGTAAATAATCGTGCAGAGATCACTCGGTTTTGCTAATTTCATCTCTTCTTTGAAATAGTAAGGATTGTTCTTTCCAAAGTCAGCTCCTCTCTCCTGAACTTCCTTAATAGTAAACAGATTTTTATTCCCCGGGATAAAATCCTTTTCATTCAGAATGATAATGTTCTTTAAGAATCTGCAATTATTTCTGATTTTCAGAAGTTTGTTAAGCTGGAATTTGTTTGACACTATTATTGTCGTGGATTCTGAATTATTCAGGATAAACTCTACGTTATCTGCCGTCAGGGAGGGATAAAGTGGAACATCAATTGCTCCGAGCCCGAGAATCGCCATGTCGGCATAAACCCATTCAGGTCTGTTTTCAGATATTATCGCAACTCTGTCTCCCCGCTTAACGCCAAGAGATGCAAGGCCCAGAGCAATGTTTTCTGTTTCTTTTCGAAATTGTGAATAGGAAATTCCGACCCACTCTTTATTCACTTTGTGTTTTAAGAGCGGTCTCTCAAGATTTTTTCCATACTCCTCAGTAAGGAAGATAAAGAGTTCCTGAATTGTGTTAAAGTTTTTCAGTAAAGCCACTTAGCCTCCGTTATTTATTGATTAATTAAAAACAAAAAATTAAAAATTCACCTAATAAACTCTTAATTACTCATTTTTAACTTATCAGCTTCTCCAGAAGATTTTCCGTTTGGTAAAGAAACTTACAGCCAAAGCCAGCAGAGTTGTCAGAATAATCCCCTTAAGAACACCAAGCCAGGGGGTCGCCAGCATCTGTCCGAGAAAGTATTCGATGTAAAGCAGTGTGGCAATGGGTGTCAGAAGATTTGTCCCCCCTGCATAAGCAAGCATCGGATTCTGACCGTTATCAATTAATAATTGTACCCATTTTGCCTTGCGAAGATAATCAATAATTATTGAAAAACCAATTAGCATAAACATGGCAAGACCGTTTGTGACAAAATAATAACTCATCGTTGAAACGTCTTTCTTGATACCCCCCTCAAAAGGTTCAGCAAGCAATCCCAGCATTAACCAGAAAAATCCCCACTGAAATAAACTTAGCACCATTTTGCTGAAACTGTCGTCCGTTTTCCTGACGGACAGATATGCCAGAGAAAGGGCGATCGCCGAAATTATCGTTGTCAGCATCACCATTCTCGTGTACATTCCAGCAAGGAGAAGGAGAATCATGGCAAACATAAGAATTGCAAATGGGATATATTTCTTCGAATTATCATGGGTTTTTACCGTCTCATCCGTCGAATTCATCCACTGGAGAATGATTTCCCCGGCTATCGTTCCCGGGAGCACAATAAATAAATATTTTAAAAAATTAAAATTAAACAGGTACAGGGGATGAAAACCTGATGCCACTTGAGTGTATGCTTTATTAATTTCATTAATCCAGCTGCCATCAACAGAATTTGAAAGACGTATTGCAAGACAAATCGCAATAAAACCAATCCGGAGCATGATATTCTTTTCAGTTATCAGCCATATTGCAGACCCAACCACTGCCACATTGGAAAGAACAAGAATAATGATGTCAAATCTTTTTATCGAGAAACCGCTTCCGTCGGAATAGGATATAATATATAAAAACATTATAATCCCTATGTAGCCAACTCCTTTTAATATAATTTGATAATTTCTTTTAATTGATTTTGGATATCGGTAGAAGATCAGAAAAAGAAAACCAAAAGTTAGGAGTGCCAAGAGATTTGCCGAAATCGGTAAAGAGGGATCTATAGTATGCGGACGGATATGCTGTATAACAACAGCAAAGAATGCCAGGAGCAATCCTCGTCGAAACATGAATCCGGTAAGTTTGAGTTTTGAATCCCCGGCTTCCCTTCTTCGGGTAAGCGCAAACGGGAATGCTGCCCCCATGGAGAAAAGAAAGAACGGGAATACGAGATCCACCCATGAAATCCCCGGAATTGAAGGATCGAATTTATGCAGTGGCGGTGGTACCTGAACGTGATACATCCAGCCCGGGAGCACTCCAAAAGGGACTCTTCCGGACAGAATCATGGTAAGTATTGCAAATCCTCTCAATGCGTCTAGTGCTAATGCTCTTTTTTCTGTTACCTTTTGTTCCATAACTTATATATTTCAAATTGCTTAGAATCCTTCTTCGCAATAAAAGTATAGAGAGCCGGGATCACGAAAAGTGTTAAAAATGTTGAGAGCATCAACCCTCCTATTACGGCAATACCCATGGATGATCGGCTTTCTGATCCTGCCCCCAATGAGAGAGCAATCGGGAGGATACCAAGAATGGTAGATAAGCTGGTCATTAGGATTGGTCTGAGTCTTGCGACTGCTGCTCCTTTTACTGCTTCAATTATATCAAGCCCTTGCTCCCGTCTCTGGTTAGCAAACTCCACTATCAGAATTCCGTTCTTTGTAACCAATCCAATCAGCATTATCATCCCTATCTCACTGAATATATTCAGCGTTTGATTGAAATACCAGAGAGTAAAAAGAGCTCCTGATATTGCCAGTGGAACGGTAAACATAATTATAAACGGCGACCTGAATGACTCAAACTGCGCAGCCAGAACAAGATAAATTAGTACAAGCGCAAGCATGAAAATAAAATAGAGATTTGATGTAGATTCCTGAAAGTCCTTGCTTGCTCCGTCAAGGGATGTTGCAAATGATTCATCAAGTACCTGATCAGCAATTTTTTCCATTTCTTCAATTCCTTCGCCGATTGTTTTTCCTGGAATAAGACCTGCAGAAACTGTTGCGGCTACATACCTGTTAAATCTGTAAAGCTGCGGCGGATTGCTCCTCTCTTTTAAGGACACTATGTTATCGAGCTGTATCATATCCCCTCTCGAGTTTTTCACATAAAGTGATTTCAGATCAAGCGGAGCGGCTCTGTCAACTCTCTGAACCTGCCCGATCACCTCATACTGCTTCCCGTTCATTATAAAATATCCCATTCTGCGGCCGCTGTATGTCAATTGAAGGGTTCTGGAAATGTCGAGAATTGAAATCCCTAGATCCTTTGCTTTCTCCCTGTTGACCTCAACAACTATCTCGGGCTTGGTGAATTTAAGGTTAACATCAAAGAACTGGAAATTTGGATTAGCTCCCACTTTTTCCATGAATGCAGGCAATACTTTTCTTAGTCTTTCGAGATCCGGTGCCTGAATGACAAATTGTACAGGAAGCCCTCGCCCGCGCGTAGAGACTGCCTGATCCTCTATTATCACGCTTCTGGCGTTTGGCAATATGTTTATTTTCTTCGATAAATCAAGATAAATATCATGCTGCGAACGTTCCCTCTCAGGGGGCGAAACTAACTGAATACGGATAAATCCTGAATTTCCGCTTCCCCCGGTCCCGGTTCGGGATACTACCGCAAGTGCCTCCGGAACACTCTCTTCCACCATATCGTATAGCAGATTCATATAATTATCCATATTTTCAAATGATGAACCCTCTGCTCCCGTTGACTGGATCCTCATTCCGCTCCTGTCTTCCATTGGGGCAAGCTCACTCTGAAGAATTGAGCCAAAATAGAATAAAGCCGCGAATGCTACAACAACAACGATAAAAGCCATCCACCTCTTTGCCATAAATGAATCAAGAGTACTTTTATAAATCGAATTCAACTTTTCAAAAAATGGTTCAGAGAAATAATAAAACTTACTGTGTCCTTTCTTCCCGCCAAGAAATCTTGTGGAAACCATTGGGGTCAGTGTCAGAGCCACAAACGATGATATAATTACGGAGGCTGCGATAGTCACACCAAATTCCCTGAAAAGCCTTCCGGTAAAGCCCTGAAGGAACATAAGAGGAAGAAATACCGAAACTAGGGCTACTGTGGTCGCAAGCACTGCAAAGAATATTTCTTTTACTCCCTCCATCCCCGCCTTTAACGGTTCCATCCCTAATTCTATCTTCTTGTAGATGTTTTCAAGAACTATTATTGCATCGTCCACCACTATTCCTATCGCCAGCACAACCCCTAATAGCGTGAGAACGTTTATGGAGTACTCTACAAGGTAAAGAACAAAAAATGTGGCTATTAGAGAAATTGGAATTACTATAATCGGTATAAAAGTCGAACGCCAGTCTCTCAGGAAAAGAAATATAATAATTATGACGAGGACAAATGCAATAAAAATTGACTGAATAACTTCGCTTATGGATTCTTTAATATATTTCGTTGTGTCGAAATTAGGCTCAACCAGTATGTCCTTTGGGAGGTCCTTTTTTATCTGCTCTAATCTTTTGTAGAAATCGTTTGCAATATTTATATGGTTTGATCCTGGCTGAGGAACCAGTACTACTCCAATAGCTGGAATTCCGTTCCTTTTAAGTACCGTTCTTTCGTCAAGCGGTCCAAGCTTTGCATATCCTATGTCTTTTAGACGGATAAAACTTCCTCCGGTCTCCTTCACGATCAGATTATTGAACTCCTCCTCTGTAGTCAGTAGTCCTCTCGTTCGGATTGTAAGCTCGGACTTCTGTCCCTCAATCCTCCCAGATGGCAGTTCGATATTCTCACTTGAGAGGGCACTCGACACTTCGAGCGGTGTAAGCTTATATGAGGCCAGCCGAACAGGATCAATCCAAATCCTCATTGAATATCTTTTTTCGCCCCATAGTTCAATCGCACTCACTCCAGGTATGGTCTGAAGCCTTTCCTTGAAAATCCTGTTCCCCATATCCGATAGTTCGAGCAGGTTCCGCGTAGGACTTGAAATAGATACTGATAATATTGGATTCGCGTCCGCGTCCGCTTTATAAACCACTGGTGGATCAACATCCGGAGGCAGACTGTTGATAGCCTGTGAAACACGGTCCCTGACGTCATTTGCTGCGTCCTCTATGTCGATATTCAGACCAAATTCAATTTTGATATTGCTTCTGCCGTCGCGGCTTGTGGATGTTATCGATTTTATCCCTGCAACACCGTTTATGGATTCTTCAAGCGGTTCTGTGATTTGTGATTCTATAATTTCAGCATTCGCTCCCGTAAAAGAGCAACTCACTGTGATAATCGGCGGATCAATATTCGGATATTCACGGACACCGAGAAAGCTCGCTCCGATAAATCCGAATATAACTAGGACAACTGACATTACTATTGCCAGTACAGGGCGTTGAATACTTATGGATGATAAACTCATGATTTTCTATTTGCTAATTCTCAATAATCAGTTAATTTGGGTCGGCTTTATATTTACTCCCGGTCTTAGTCGGATTAAACTCGAAACAATAACCGTGTCCCCTTCTTTTAGTCCTGCAGAAATTCGAACATTGGATACGTCTCGGTCTAATATCTCCACAAACTCCGGAACCGCAAGCCCGTTTCTGTATAACCAAACTATGTTTCCTTTCACATCTGCCAAAATTGCATCAGCCGGAATTGAAAAAGTTTTCACATTTTCACTCAGCGTTATCTCCACACTTGCAAAGGCCCCCGCGGGTATTATCCTGTTACTGTTCGCACCAACTGAACGGATCGTGACTGTCCTTGAGGTCTGGTCAAGCTTTTGTTCAATCGCGGCAATTACCGCCGGATATTTTGTGTTATTTCCTGATATTGTGTAAGTTATCCTGTCCCCTATTTTTACAGAATTAAAATACTTTCCCGGAATGCTGAAATCAATTTTTATTTTATCAATTTGCTGAAAAAGCGCAATCTTTGAGGATGAGTTCACTATCCCCCCTTCACTCACATATCGTATTCCCACAATTCCGTTGAAAGGAGCTTTTATTTCTGTCTTGTCAATCTGTGCATGGAGTAGTTCTATGTCGGATATTATCGACTGAAGGTCGTTAAGCGCTGCATCATAAACTTCCTGCGCGGTAGCTTTCTTCTCGAGCAGCATTCTCTGGCGATATTCTCTGTCCTCTAGAATCTTTTTTCGTGCCTCTGCTTTTTTTAGCTGAGCCTGGAGTTCTGCATCATTAATTTTAACAAGCAATTTCCCTTTATTGCAATACTCCCCTTCCTTAAAAAAGATACCCGTTATCCTTCCCGATATTTCAGGGCGTAACTCCACTTCCTCTGCAGCCAGCACCGATCCGTTAGTTACTATTTTTCTGCTAAAAGCAGAACTCTTCAAAATCATAAGATTCGCAGGAACAACTTTTTCAGTATTCCTGGATCGTGGGCTCCCTTCTGCTTCGCTACCGCTGTAGAAAAATATTTTTATGAGGGCAAGACAGACAATCACTGCTATAATTATTAAAATAGTGATTCTTTTTTTCATCAAAAACTCCGGAAATAATTCAATAAATCAAAATAAAATTAGTAAATTAATAACAAAGATATAACATTTTTTTTAAATTATTTAGGATAAAGAGATGGCAAATTTCAATTTAAGTAAAGTTCAGGAATTACTTCTAAAACAAAAAGTAGATGGATGGCTTTTATTTGATTTCAGAGGGAGTAATGAACTCGCTTTGAACATTCTTGATATCGGACCACATGCCCATCTTACCAGAAGATTCTTCTATTTCATCCCTGCTATCGGGGAGCCACAAAAGATTGTTAACGGAATAGAAGCCCATAACCTGGCTCACCTTCCCGGAAAAGAAAGAAAATACTCAAGCTTCATTTCATTAAAGGAAAATCTAACCGAAGTCCTCGCCGGCGTAAACAAAGTAGCTATGGAATATTCTCCTCTCAACGCAATCCCTTATCTCTCCAAAGTAGATGCCGGTACTCTCGAATTCTTAAAGACATTCAACATTGAAATAGTTAGCAGTGGCGACCTGATCACCCTCTTCGACGCAATCTGGACAAAAGAGCAATATGAAGAAAATATCCCTGTCGGTAAAGCCCTTACAGATATTGTTGAAGAATGCTGGAAACTAATCCGGAAAGAAATCACCACTGGAAACAAGATCACTGAATATGACGTTCAGCAGTTCATCCTCAATGAATTCACTAAGAGAAATTACATAACTGATTCCGATCCGATCGTAGCAGTCAATGAAAACAGTGCTAATCCTCACTACTCACCGGATAGCACTACATTCAAAGAAATCAAGAAAGATGATTTTGTCCTTATTGATCTTTGGGCAAAACCTAACAAACCAAGCGGTGTTTGGAGTGACATCACATGGGTCGGATATGTGGGCGGGGAAATTCCGGAGAAATATATTAAGATATTTAATATAGTAAAAGAATCTCGTGATGCCGGATTCGATTTTGTTTCAAATAGATTTGACGCTAAACAACCGGTAATGGCTTTTGAGGTTGACGACATTTCCCGCGGTGTCATCGAAAAAGCTGGTTACGGAAAGTGGTTTATTCACAGGACAGGACACAGCATCACAACCGGACTTCACGGAAGCGGTCCTCACTTGGATAACTTTGAAACCCATGACGAAAGGCTCCTTCTTCCAAGCACATCTTTCTCGATTGAACCGGGCATTTACTTGACCGGAGATTTCGGAGTGAGAAGTGAAATCGACGTATATATCCATCCAGATGGAACAGTTGAGCAGACCGGCGGTCCCCGTCAGCAGGAAATAAAAGCTATCCTGAAATAGCTGAATTCTTCTCCCTGAATATTTTGGGGAATTGCAAACTCTGTAATTCCCCCTTATTTTTAAACTTTTTTCTTTTTCCGGGAATTTGGTTACTACACTGACTACGTTACTACATTTGCTGTTTTTAGTCCAAATTCACGGAATATTTGTAGTAACATTCAGAATTCTCAGGTTACTACAGTTACTACATTCCTAAAACCTACCCTGACTCCTCCTTCGATCCTCCCTCGATTAAAGTTCATTAGGACTGACTCAAAGTCAGTCGGTTAAGGCAATAAATTTTTGCTAAAAAATGACCAAAAATGCTAAATAAATGGTTAGAAATCTAAATTTTGAGGCGATTTTGGATAGTTTTTTACTCTTTTATCTGCTCCATTTTTTTCTCGATCATTGCATCCTTAGGACTGAGCATCGGAATTCCCAGATTCAGTCCTCGTAAAATAAATACCGCACCAAGTATAAACAACAAAACAGGAATCCACTTTCTGATCTTTACTCTTTTCTTTTCTCCCAAAATTGCCGGAAACATAGATGTCAGAAACATTACTGGTATAGTCCCCAGCCCAAACAGAAACATGTAGATCACCGCATTCATTAAACTTCCCGTTACAAGGGCACCTGCAATTCCAACATAAACAAAACCACACGGAAGAAAACCGTTTAATATACCTATCAGGAAGAAAGATTCTGCAGATTGTTTTGAAATCAGCTTCGAAAATCCCTTCTTTAATAATCCGTTTGCAGAAGAAACAACGCTCACCCTGCTTATTGAATTCTTGATCTTCGAAGGAGTGATCACAACAAGTATCATTACTGCTCCAAATACAATGCTCGTTATCTGTTGGAGTCCCAGAATGTTCAGATTCTTGCCAAGAATTCCAAATAGCAATCCAAGAAACGAATACGTTATTACCCGTCCAATATTATACAAAAGTCTCGTAATTATTAACCGGAACGTTGAAAAACCTTTTACCGGCAATGCAACAACTATGGGTCCGCACATCCCTATGCAGTGAAGTGAACCAACCAAACCGATTATAAATCCTGAAAATAAAAACACTTCTGCCTCATAAAGTTATTTCTTTACTTATTTTATAATTCAAATCATTTTTAGAGAATGTAATAAATATCTTCCACCTTCCTTTTGAAAATTTCCCGCCGGTAATATTTTGTACGTTCCCTTCGCCTGGCTCAAATGGAACTGTGAAATCCTTCTTCGCATCGTTTGGCTTATAAAAACTTATAGCCCCCTTTGCCCCCTTAAAATCAAAAGCCTTCGGAAATTTTATAACAACATCAGGACTTTCATAAATTACAAAAGTCTCATTAGCAATAGTGATTGAATTCGTCTCACTGCTTATTTCATCCTGATAACGCAATTCCCTTTCATAGTAATTATCGTGAACCAGTTCAACATTCTGTGAGTAACTGAAAATTATTAATGTCGCTACTGCAACAAGAAATAGGGCAATCGCTGCCGCCACTCCAGTTCCCCAGTTTATTTCTCTCTTCATTTAGTCATTCCTACATGTGATAAAAATGAAGTTTTAATTTTCTTAATTTCCTTTCCATCTTCAAATACACCAAACTCAACTGGTGTATTGATTTTACTTAGAGAGGATTTTTCCAGAATAAGCATGAACTTGCTTTCGTTCTTTTCCTGTGGTTTAAGATACATATCGCTTCCTATAAACTTGATTTCACCTTCCATACTCAATAATCTTATTTCGACTTTTAGAGAATCAAATGTTTTATTTACTATATTAAGATTATAGAGGTTACTTATTTTATCTCCGGGTTGATCCTGGTAAAGCATTCCCGGAGTTCTGAGGATTTTAATGTCAATATCGGTTCTGTTCGCAATAAGTACTCCAAAAACCGAAAGGAGAATTGTTAAAACAATAGTATATACAATTATACGACCCGATATTTTGAATCTGGTTCTATCTTTAATACCTTTAAGTGAATCATAACGAATTAATCCCCGAGGCTTATTAATTTTCTCCATAACCTCATCACAAGCATCAATACATGCAGTACAATTCACGCATTCAAGCTGAATTCCATTACGGATGTCAATTCCGGTAGGACAAACCTGAACGCAGAGCTTACAGTCAATACAATCCCCTTTTGAATCAGAAGAATCATCTTTTCTTATTTTACCTCGTGGTTCTCCTCTTACGAAATCATATGCAACAGCAAGTGAGTTTTCATCAAGAAGAACACCCTGAAGCCTTCCATAAGGACAGACTATTACACAAGCTTGCTCTCTAAATCTGGCGAAGATAAAATAAAACAATAGTGAGAAAGCGATAACCGCAATAAATGAAGTTAAATGTTTATTCGGAGATGCGGAAATATATCCAACAGCATTCTCAGTTCCCGCAATGTATGCCAGAAACAGATTTGCAACTATGAAAGCCACAAGAAAAAAAATAAAATGTTTAAGACCTTTTTTAAGAACTTTTTTCGCAGAAACCGGAGCTTGATCCAGAGCAATCTGTTGACGAAAATCTCCTTCAATCAGATACTCAATTTTTCGAAAAACTGATTCCATGAATATCGTCTGAGGACAAACCCACCCGCAGAAGAGCCTTCCATAGATAGCTGTGAAAAGAATAATAAAAACAATGAATGCGATAAATCCTATTACAAAAATATAAAAATCATGCGGTCCAAATGGAAGACCGAAAAGAATAAACTTCCTTTCTAGAATATTAAAAAGAAGCATTTGATGCCCGTTAATTTTTACAAATGGAGCCAGAATGAAAAAGAGAAGCAGAAACACCGCCACGAAAACTCGCGCCATATGATATCTACCCTTTGGTTTTTTAGGATAAATCCAGTTTCGTTTCCCTTTTTCATTTATTGTTGCTATAGAATCCCTGAATTGCTCGTCCATAATCTTAAAAGAAATAATTTAGTTGTCAATTAAAATTCACCATAACACCTTCAGGTGGTTTTTGATTTGGCGGATTAGAACCACGAAGACTAAGAATGTAACTAGATACTTCCTGCATAGCTACAGGGTTTAATTGAGACTTCCAACTAATCATTCCTTTTTCCGGCACACCATTTTTAACAATAAGGAAAACCTGTTTAATATCCGCACCATGAATCCAATAATCATCAGTCAGATTAGGACCAACAAGTCCCTCACCCCCACGACCATGGCAGGCAGCACAATGTTTAAGAAAAGTTTCTTTACCTGTGGATAGTGCAATTGGATCAGTGAGTTTAGTTACATTATTCTCGTCTATTGCACCTGGGCCCAAGAGCGCTGCTTTTTCAATTTCAGCAATCCGAACTTCCTCTGTGTATTCCGCATCCTGAAGATTACCTACTTGAAATACGTGGAACCATAGGAGATAAATTGCTCCCCAAACTATGGTTACATAAAAAAGTGCTTTCCACCAAGGAGGAAGATTATTATCAAGTTCCAGAATACCATCATAGTCATGGTCAAGCAGAATGTCTTTTTCTTTTTCAACCGGTTTAGCATCAGTTAGTCTATCCTTGAGCCATAATAGTTGTGGCATTAAATTAAGGATACTTCTTCCTTCACTTTGTGATTCGAGAAGAAACAGAACTCCGGTAACCGCAATAAGAAGAAGCAGAATTATAAAAGAAGTCTCAATATAGCCGCTGAATTCCGAGTCAACTTTTTGTGCATAACCGGTTGTAATGATACTTATCAACAGCATTATAATCATTTTAGGTTTAGTTAATTTTTCCATCTTAAAACCTCTAATTATTTTGTGAATTATTATCAAGAGGCAAATTTTCCATCTCTTTAAGATAATCTTTCTTGCGGGTGAAAGCCCATGCGAATGTACTTATAAAAAAGATGAAGAAGAAAATTAGTGCAATAATTGCGTAGACTTCCACTCCCTCGATAGTTGCAATATACTTAGAAAACATTATCTCCTCCTTATTTCTGAGTTTTAACTTTAATATCAGTACCAAGACGCTGCATATAAGCAATCATAGCGATAATCTCTTTATTGGCATCAACCGGAATGCCTGCTTTTTGCAAGTCAAGAGCAATTAACTGTGCTTGTTCACGCAAGTCTTTCAGAGCCGTGGTTTCATATCCATCCGCATAAGGAACACCGATGCTCCTCATTGCTGATATTCTTGAAGCGAGATAGGAAAGATCCAAAATATTTTCCGCAAGCCAGGGATATGCAGGCATGATAGAACCCGGGGACATCAATGGCGGATCTACAAAATGATGATAATGCCAACTATTAGGATACTTACCCCCTACTCTTAATAAGTCAGGACCGGTACGTTTTGATCCCCACAGGAAGGGATGGTCGTAAACATACTCTCCGGCTTTTGAATATTCACCGTAACGTTCCGTTTCGGATCTGAAAGGTCTGATTAATTGAGAGTGACAATTGTTACATCCTTCACGAATATATAAATCACGTCCTTCAAGTTCCAAGGGTGAATAAGGTTTAACAGAACTTATAGTAGGGACATTTGTTTTTATTAAATAAAGAGGAACAGCTTCAATAAGACCACCTATCAAAATGGCAATCGTTGCAAGTATAGTGAACTGTACCGGTCTGCTCTCCAGCCATCTATGTCCTTTTTCCTTTACTGGTTCTATATTCATCGGAGCTGCCTGAGCTTCCTCATCATTTTCAAATGAACCAGATTTAGCTGTTTTAGCAAGGTTGTATATCATTATCACAACGCCGGTAAGATAAAGAAGTCCACCAATTGATCGAATGACGTACATAGGAATAATCTGAAGAACAGTTTCAAGGAAGTTAGGATACTGAAGCAAACCGTCCGGAGTAAACTGTTTCCACATAAGTGACTGAGTTAAAGCCGCCCAATATAGTGAAGCCGCATAGAATACTATACCCATGAAACCAATCCAGAAGTGGTAATTCGCAAGTTTCTTTGAATAGAGATCAGTTTTCCACAGACGCGGAATCAACCAGTAGAGAACCGCAAAAGTAAGAAAACCATTCCAACCAAGAGCGCCAATGTGAACGTGAGCAATTATCCAATCAGTGAAGTGAGCGATAGCGTTAACGCTCTTAAGTGATAGCATAGGACCTTCAAGAGTAGCCATTCCGTATGCTGTAACAGCTACAACCATAAATTTTAGTACCGGTTCCTCCCTAACCTTATCCCATGCACCACGCAGAGTTAAGAGACCATTAATCATACCCCCCCAACTAGGAGCAATAAGCATAAGAGAGAAGACAGTTCCTAAAGACTGTGCCCAATCCGGTAAAGAAGAATAGAGAAGGTGGTGAGGTCCTGCCCATATATAAATAAATATCAAAGCCCAGAAGTGGATTATCGAGAGCCTGTAAGAATAAACCGGCCTATTAGCTGCTTTGGGCATATAATAATACATAAGTCCAAGGTAAGGAGTTGTAAGGAAGAAAGCCACAGCATTATGTCCATACCACCACTGAACAAGTGCATCTTGAACACCTGCATAAACAGGATAGCTCTTCCAGAAACTTACCGGAACTTCTATGGAGTTAGCAATATGAAGTACAGCAACTGTAACAACTGTTGCAATGTAAAACCAAATTGCTACATACATATGTTTTTCTCGTCTTTTTATTATAGTACCAAACATATTAATAGCAAAAACGACCCATATAAGAGTAATAAGAATGTCCAGAGGCCACTCGAGCTCAGCATATTCCTTACTTGTTGTATATCCTGCCGCAAGGGTAACAGCCGCGAGCAAAATAATAAGCTGCCAACCCCAAAAGTGGATTTTACTTAATAAGTCGCTAAACATTCTAGCTTTGCAAAGACGTTGCAATGAGTAATAGATTCCCATAAAAATTCCGTTGCCTACAAAAGCAAAAATCACAGCATTAGTATGGATAGGACGAAGTCTGCTGAATGTCGTATATGGTATTCCAAAATTAAGCTCAGGAAGATATAGCAGAATTGCAATCCACAAGCCTACTGTCATACCGACAACACCCCACACCACAGTTGCCATTATGAAATAGCGTACGATTTTATTATCGTACTTGAAAGTTTCAAGTTGCATTATTTATTCTCCGTTATTTTGTAAACTTTTTTCATTCTTTTTCTTATCCTTTTTTTTCTCCTTCAAGTCATCGAATAGAATTCGTACTGAAGGAGTGTATTTATCATCATACTGTCCTGACTTTACTGCCCATAGGAATGCTATCAGAAATCCTCCGGCTACTACAAGACTAAAAATAATAAGCATTGCGATCACACTCATTGTAATCTTAGTCTCGCCATTAGGTTTGTAGATGTAACAGTAAATACGACTACAGTAATTGAACTAAGGGGCATCAGGATAGCCGACATAAGCGGCGTAACAATATTATTAAAAGCTAAAACCACTCCAATGCTATTATATATAGCTGAAATAATAAAACTTGTATAAATAATATTTTCAGCAGTGCGTGAAAATGCTAGAAATTTATCAACATAATTAAAACTATCTGCATCAAGAATTGCATCAGATGAGGGGGTAAAAAAAGCCTTGTCCTCAGAAATAGCAACTCCAACACTACTTGCCTTCAACGCTCCGGCATCGTTAAGACCATCTCCAATCATTAACGTCTCATGACCTGAATTATGAAGGGATTTAATGTATTCAATTTTGGCTATTGGAGACATATTAAAATGAAGGTTATCTTCTTTTTGAAAGTAAGTCAGTAAAGTCCCTTTTTCTCCGTCATTATCTCCGGTCATCAACAGAAGTTTGTATTTATCGGACAGACTATCAATAAGCGACCTTAAACCTTTTCTATACGAATTATCAATAGAATAATTGCCACGAAGTATGCCATCAATTGACAAAAATACTACCGTAATATTTTCTGTTTCCTTATCATAAGCTTCCTGATAAACAAAAGATCGTTTCCCAAGTTTCACATATCTTCCGCTAATTTTTCCTTCAATCCCCTCACCCGGTATTTCATTATAATCTTCAACATCTAACAAAGGGATTTCCGGATTAAATGTATGGTAAATTCTTAAACTCAATGGATGAGTTGAATTCTTTAATAAAGATTTTACAAGAATAGATTCTTCGTTGTTTAAGGAAGTATTGAATTTTACTCCTGAAGATCCGGGGTTCACACTCTTCTGAGTGATTGTTCCGGTCTTATCAAAAACAATCGTGTCAATTTTAGTCATACGCTCTATAACTGAGGTATTCTTCAAATAAAATCCCATTTTTCCAAATATTCTTAAAGTATTGCCAAGAGTAAATGGTGAAGTAAGTGCAAGTCCACAAGGACATGCTATTATAAGCAAAGAAGTTGCCGAATTCATTGCCGCTTCAAAAGAAACATTAAGCCAGAAAAGAAATGTGGCAGCTGAAAGAATTAAAATAGCAGGAGTAAAATAATAACTAACTTTATTGGCAAAAGAATGACCGGCAGATTCTTTGCTTTTCTTAAACGCATCATTGTTCCATAACTGACTCAAATAACTTGCAGAAACTTCTTTTACTACCTCAATTTCAATTTTCCCTTTATTTTGTTTACCTCCCGCGTAAAGAATCTCCCCTTTATTTTTCTTTACGGGATCCCACTCGCCGGTTATAAAACTATAATCTATCTCAGCATCACCTTTGTAAAGAATTCCATCAGCGGGGATCAACTCACCATTTCGGATAACCAGTTTATCTCCTGTCTTAACCCGGGTAAGAGGAATAACCTTTTCGATTCCTTTGTCAAACTGTGTAACTGACAATGGGAAAAAACTCTTGTAATCTCGCTCAAAATTAAAGCGCTCATACACCTTATTCTGGTAGAGTCGTCCAACAAGAAGAAGGAAAACCAGACCGGTGAGGGTATCCATATAACCAGGCCCAATACCTGTTGAGATGTCGTAGAGTGATTTAAAATAAATCGTTATAATACCAAGCGAAACAGGTACATCCAAATTAAGATACTTTTTACGTATCCCTTTGAATGCCGAGATAAAGTAATCGCTTGCGGAATAAAAGAAAACAGGAAGCGAAATAATTACATTGAGCACAGTAAAAACCTTTTGCAGAGCAATACTTGAAGCATCAATCGAGAGATACTCAGGGAAACTAAACAACATAATATTACCAAGACAAAATCCTGTAATACCAACTTTATAGTATAACTTTTTATTAGTATCCTCAATTTTCTTTTTTTCAAGGTTTTCATACTTTAAGGAAGGCCCATAACCAATTGATGCGAGCAACTCAACAACTTGTCTTAAAGAAATTTCTTTATTACGAAATGTTATTACTGCCCTTTTACTTATAAAATTAACCTGAGATTTCACGACTGATTTATGGATCCGATAAAGATTCTCTAGAAGCCATATGCATGAACTGCAATGCATCTGAGGAATGTTAAAGGTTACAACAGAAATATCATCATTACTAAAATCAAGTAACTGCCGAATAATAGTTTCGTCATCCAGATACTCGTATTTCTTCTTGCCAACAGGTGCAGTTTTAATTCCCGGGTTTGAATTTATATCGTAATAATTGCACAGGTTGTTTTCGTTGAGAATTTCATAAACAAGTTTACACCCTTCACAGCAGAAATAGTTCTCCCCGATTCTTATATTTTTTGAATCACAGACATCACCGCAGTGAACACATATTATTTTGTTTTCTACCATTATGCCTTTAATAAGCAAATACCATAACAATTATTTTATAACCTGCAGCACTAATTCCTTTTCGGCCGCAATGAAAATAACTGTTATTTCGCCAAATGTAAGAAGAAACATTGCTAAAAGCACAAGCACAAATATCCAGCCGGATTTATTTAAGGAAGCTCCGCTAAACACCCGGAAGATTAAACTCAGCACAGCCAACACAATAAATACTGCTAAGAAAGAAATCCCAAATAGTCCAGTAGTCAGCACTCCATCAGGAAGAGTATAAAGATTTATTAGTACAAATAATGGAATTATCATCATAGTAATATAAATCAACTTCAAAATAATTCCTGAAAAATATTTAATTTCTTCATTTGCAAGATTTTTATTTCCTCCTTCCCAGAAGAAGTTCATAAACAAGAGATAAGCCCCAGCAACCGAAAGCGCACATAGAATGAAATAAATCCACTTAAAAATAACAAGCCCAGATACAAATAATCCGGAGGCAAACGACATACCATCCCAGTGGTTTGGATAATATGCTTGAGTAATCCCAGCAACGTAAAAGAACGATGCAAAGAGAAGGAATAAAATACCCCATAGTCCACTTTTATTTGAAAGGATTACTGATGCATTGTGCAAATCCTTCAATTCTCCTTCAGCACCTATTCCTTCCGCCGCAGCAGAGAAAGATAGGGAATACCGATAAGTATAAACAAAAGCAATACCTGCAATAAACAAAAGAAATGACAAAATCAGAAAAGTTACAGTAGGAAGAGGTAAACTAAATAACAAGTTTTCAAATACGATAATCAGGCCGGCTAAGGGAATAATACCAAGTGCGAAAGCAGCTCCCTTACTTATTGTAGCATGAACAATTACATCCTTAGAAAGGTTAATAAATATCCGGTCATTCTCCCTCTCCCCTTTTTTCTTAAAGTGTAGTGAAAGGAAAGTGCCACCTATCAAAATACCAAAGAAGGGCACGAAGAAAAATTGAACAATTGTAGCAAGGTACTGCAACAGAGCAAGTCTGTTATCAAATGATTTTAAGATCACATTTTCTATTAAATTCATAGTCTGCCCTTTACATTAAATAAAAAGAAGTATAAATGAAATTGAAGTTACAACGATTCCAAGAGCAACAAATATATTATAGAGTATTTTCTCAGTACCTGCAAACTTAAGAAATCCACGAGTAATAAAAATTCTGAAAATTAACGATCCCTGAATAAGAGAAATAAGTATGGCAAGAATAAAAACAGGTTTGCCAGATTTAAAAGAGGCTAATGCGATCATCAACACCGATAAACCAACAAGAGCAAACCATACAGTTATAATTGTTCCATATCCTACAATATTTTCTTTTAAATTATTCATATTCGCCTCATCACGCTAGTAGATAAAATAAAGGGTAGAAAAAAAGCCACATTATCGTCACTATATGATAAAAAACCCCGGCTCCCTGAATTTTGTCATAACTCTCAGAAGTTATCCTATTTCGAATAATCTGGAATGATGCAAGTTTGACAATTAAAACAGTTGCAAAAACATGAACGATATGAACCAGATTCATCGCATAAAAAAACTTAAAGAAAAGAATTTCTCCCGGAACTTTCTGCAGAAACTTTTCATCACTCAAAGAAAAACCAGCAAGCCATAGTGAATTAAGTTCAAGCCATCTGTTCAATAAAAACCAAACAGCAAAGATAATTGCAAGGAACTGAAGAAAGATTGAGAGATATTTTTTCTCCTTTTTCAAGCTAATAACAGAGAGAGCAAACATTGATGTCCCTGTTATTAACAAAAAAGTATTAAAAGCTCCTAAAATAGGAGATAGTTGGAGTGATTCCGTTCGGAATTCTGCAGTAAAATCCAGCTTATTTAAGGCAAAGACTATAAGCATACCTCCGATAAGAAGGAGTTCACAAAAAAGAAACAACCAGAATCCTAGCCGAACGGATTTTGAAGATTCTATTGTTTTAACACCCGTATTCTCAGTTGAAGTCAAAATTCCTCCGTGAATTATTTATCATTAATTACTTACCTTGAAGTAAAAGATTTTCAGCCTCGGGAATGGGAATTTGTCCCGGTTGAACAGTACCTGCAGTAAGATTATAAATTTTATCAAGTGTTTGCAATTCAGTATCAGTATCGGTCGCAGGATTTGTCATAAATTCTTGTCTTATAAAGTGGATAATAGCGAGCCTATCATTAGCAGAGAGGAAATCGTAAGCGGCCATACCAGACCCCGGAATGCCCTTTTGAAGAGTAAGATACATACCTGAAACCTTAGGTCCATTTTTCCATCCATCCTGATTATAAAAATTTCTGGGTTTGGGATTAAGGGCAACACCAGCAACACCATCACCCTTACCATCGTTTCCGTGACAGGATCCACAGGAGGAAATAAATAATTCTTTTCCTTTATCCAGCATTTCGGAAGTGGGAGTTTTGAGCATCGCAAACTCAATAGCTTTTATTGTTTTAGGTTCCTGTAAAGAAAGCTCTGTTGAATACAGAACTGAATCCGGTGGAACAAGTGGTATTTTGTTTTCAGTAATTGGGTTTAATTTACTTATATACAATAACCCCATAAGAATTAAAACCACAACTAAATATGGGAAAACCGGGGCATAGAGAAGTAGTGGTTTTTCAAATATATTTTTCAGGCAATTACATTTTAGTATTTTCATAGATTTCCAATTAAAGTCTGAAATTAAGTCCTCTTTTCAATTTCGGATCGCCAACAGGAAGAATATTATGCTTACGAGAATTTAGATAAAATATTAAGACAATAAACCCAACAGCGGCAACCGGAAATGCCAAGTCAATAAAAACATAAAGAATTCCAGTAGATTCCGTATGCATTTGAGGCATTATTAACCAATAAAGATCAATAAAATGCGCCACGAGAATCCAGATGCTTACAAATTTCAATCTACTGATTTTCATTTTAGATGGTTGAGATAAAAGCAGAGCGTATGGAATAACAAAGTGAACAAAAATTAGCAAGACTGAACCGTAAATCCATCCATCCTGCCATCTATTCAGGAACCAGAAAGTCTCTTCAGGCAAATTTGCATACCAAATCAACATATACTGGGAAAAGGCAATGTAGCCCCAGAAATTTATAAACGTAAATAAGAGAGAACCAAAATTATGGAAGTGTTCTTCATTAATTTTAGGATTGAGCATTTTCTTTTCTTTTAAGAGAGTACCTGCGAGAGTAACAGCAGCAAATGAAGCAACTACTGCCCCAGCAAAGAAATAGATGCCAAATATTGTTGAAAACCAATGAGGTTCCAGAGACATCATCCAGTCTATGGATGCAAGTGTAACGGTAATGGCAAAAACAGGAATAAATCCGGCTGCCAATTTAATATTAACCCTGGTGTGTTTTTGGTCAGCATCTATATCCTGCTTTCTCGAATTTCTTACCATCAAAAAGTAAAAAAGTGACCAGATAAGGATGAAAGCAATATTTCTAATTATGAAAAATGATTCATTCAGGTAAGGTGCTTTTCCTTGCAAAATCCGGTCGGTCTCAACCGCATCGGCATGAGTCCAATGATAGAGTGTGTGGAGAGAGAAAAACAAAGGGATTACAAGTATAATAAGATAGGGAAGCATGGAAGAATAGAATTCATTCATTCTTCTAAACGGAACTGACCAATCTGCACCAACAATATATTCAAGTGCAACAAGGAAAAGAGCTCCAATTGCCAATGAGAGAATAAAAACAAAAGCCAGCAGATAATTATATATTGCATGAGTAAAATCAACCACTATCCCAATTGCACCGAGTATCAAGCCAATTGCAATCAGGACGTATGCAATGTTCCGAACTTTTAACGGAAGATTCAATTTAGTATGGGTTAACTCATTTTGCATTTGTAGTATCCTCCTTTAGTATTGGAACACTTCCCGATTTAACAATGCTGATCTCTTCATCTGTCGGATTTTTTGCCTTCTGCAAAACTCTAACATAATGAACTACCGCCCAGCGTTCCTGCTCAGTCATTTGGGAAGCATATGAAGGCATTACATTCTGTCCCATCATAATAACATGATAGATATTCCCATCCTTCCACTCTCTTGCTTTTGAGGAATGCAGCGAAGGAGGTTTGGGGAATTGATCCCCAAGCCGGCTGTCTCCATCTCCAAAATTGCCATGACAAGGTGAGCAGAAAGTAAGGAATTTCTTTTTACCAAGCGCAAAAATCTGTTTAGAAGGGGGAATAGGATTTGATAATGGTTCAGCCGGTTGTTCAAGAGAAGTGAACTCATAAGGAATATGTCCCCGGGAAATAGTCCCCTCAACGGGAGTTCTCATACCAAATTCATCCTTGAAAAACTTACAGGGAGACTGGGCATTTATTCGCTCCTGTTTCATCATCCAGTCGAATGGAACCATGAAAGTAACCTTATTAAGGACAATATAGATACCGGCAGATGTAACGATAAATATGAGAAAAAGCAGTAAAATGAATTTAGGTTCCAATACTGTATGCTTTTCCTCAACCGGAAAATATTCCTCTGTAATGAAGTTACCGCTCATTCCACTAAATAATTCCTTAACTTTGAAAGAATCAAAGAGAGGATCCTCAGCTTCGATGCAAACTCCATACTTATCGAGAGATACTTTCTTCATAAAATCAGTAGAATGAAGAGGATGATTATTATACGGATAATTGAAAAAGAAAGTTATCATTCCGATAACCGTAGCAAGAGTTGCAAGCAGGACGGTCAACTCAAATGTTACAGGAACGAATGCCGGGAGAGCGAAGAAAGGTTTACCGCCAATAATCATAGGATACTCAATTGACATAGCCCAGAACATAAACATCATTGCAAACGCAGCGCCCGAGAGACCAAAAATCAAGGTCAAATAACCAAGCTTTGAGGGCTTAAGCTTCATAGCTTTGTCCAAACCATGAACAGGATAAGGAGTGTATACATCATACTTTGTATATCCCGCATCGCTTATTTTTTTTGCAGCATTGACTATATCATCAGGGCTGTTAAAAATAGCCGAAATACCAAAGAGCTTTTCGGATCTCATTTAGCACCTCCTTCTTCATGATCGTGGTGCGAGGGTTGCGCATTATCCGCAACAGCTTTAATTTCAGCAATTGAAACTAAAGGAAGTCCCTTAGTAAAAAGAAGTACAAGAGTAAAGAACAAACCGAAACTTCCGATCAGGGTACCGAAGTCAACTAAAGTAGGGACAAAATATCCCCAGCTTGAAGGAAGAAAATCCCTATGCAGAGATGTAACTGTGATTACAAAACGCTCAAACCACATTCCCACATTGACAAAGATAACAACCACAAGCATAACAGGGATTGATCTTCGAAGCTTTTTAAACCAGAAAAGTTGCGGGAAAATAACGTTACATGAGACCATAATCCAGTAGGCCCATACATAAGGACCAAATGCCCTATTTATAAATACGAATGACTCAAACGGATTTCCACCATACCATGCAATGAAAAATTCCATAGCATAAGCATAACCAACCATCATTCCCGTTGCAAGAATCACTTTATTCATTTTTTCGAGATGATTCAAAGTAATTATATTCTCAATGTCGAATATCTTTCGAACGAAAATCATAACTGTAACAACCATTGCGAAACCGCTAAAGATTGCACCCGCAACAAAGTAAGGAGGGAAAATAGTTGCATGCCAACCGGGCATTATTGATACTGCAAAATCGAAGCTAACAATAGTGTGAACAGAAAGCACAAGAGGTGTGGCAAATCCGGCAAGAAGCATATATGCTTTTTCGTAATGCTGCCAGTTCCTGTGACTATGTCGCCACCCTAAACTAAAAATAGAATAAATATATTTTTTTATTTTAGAAGCGGTTCTGTCTCTTAAAGAAGCAAAATCCGGGACTAACCCGACATACCAAAAAACAAGCGAAACCGTGAAATAGGTCGACACTGCAAAAACATCCCAAACAAGCGGAGATGTAAAATTAACCCAAAGACTATGCTGATTTGGATATGGCAACAGGTATCCAGCCAGCCAGGGTCTACCAGTATGAATTACTGGAAAAATACCGGCGCACATTACGGCAAATATTGTCATAGCTTCAGCAAAGCGGGCAATACCCATTCTCCATTTTTGCCTTAAAAGATAAAGGATTGCTGAAATTAGAGTTCCAGCGTGACCAATTCCAACCCAAAAAACAAAGTTGGTTATATCAAAAGCCCAACCTACCGGCTGGTTTAACCCCCAGACACCTGTTCCATAAAAGAAAAGATAACTAACGCTAATTACTCCGATAAAAAGGAGGGTAAGAGAAAAACCAAGCGCCATAAAGTATTTCTTGTTTGGTTTTTCATCCAGGGGTTTAGCAATTAAATCTTCAATTTGAGCTATTGTAAGTCGTCCTTCAACAACAGGCAGTTCTTGTGAGTAATCTATATTCACTATACCTCCTCACTCTCAATATTTTTTAGTTTTGCAATATAAGTGATATTAGGATTAACATTCAATTCTTCGAGTAGTTTATACCCAAGTTCGTGTTTTATAAGTTTACTAACATCTGATTTCGTATCGTTCATATCGCCAAAAACAATTGCGTTTGCGGGACATGCTTCCATACAGGCAGTTTTTAATTCATAGTCTTTTATTTTTTTACCTTCGGCAGTTGCTAAAGTTCTGACATCCATAATTCTCTGAATACAGAATGTACATTTTTCCATTACTCCTCTTGAACGAACTGTTACCTCGGGATTATGAGCTAAGGAAACCGAGTCAGCCAGGTAATAACCATCGGCAAAATTATCTCTGAAATTCAGGAAGTTAAACCTTCTAACTTTATAGGGACAGTTATTAGAACAATAACGGGTACCAACGCATCTGTTGTATACCATTTGATTTAGTCCATCATTACTATGAGTAGTGGCAACAACCGGGCATACATTTTCGCAAGGGGCATGATCGCAATGCTGACACATCATGGGCTGAAATACAGGAACCGGTTCATCTATTGTTCCGCTGTAATATCTGTCAATTCTTAGCCAGTGCATTTCCCTTCCCTTCTGCACTTGATCGCGACCAACCACCGGAATATTATTCTCCACATTACAAGCAGATACACATTCTGCGCATCCAAGGCATTTATTGAGATCAATTGCCATTGCCCATTTTTCATTTGGATACTTATGGTCCTCATACATGGACAAATGATGTGCAACTTTGTTATGCTGAATAAATTTAGGATCTTTTTTGTACTGTTCAAGAGTTACTTCTTTGAAAAGATGTCTTTTCAGATGAGCATCTTTTGTCAGATTATCATTAAAATTGTAGTGTTCTTGAGTGGATACCAGATGATGAGTTGAGCCAGTTTTCGAAATTGTAACATCTTCCAGGATATATGGAGATAACCGAGCAAGATGGTTCATAGCAGGGACTGGATTAAAACCTACTTCTAATCCAACAACAGCAACGTCTTTACGTCCATATCCGATCTCAATATTAAGCAAATCATCAGCAAGACCGGTTTGAATAAAGACTGGTATTTCAATTTTTTTTCCGTCCTTTGTTTTTATCAAAACGATATGGTCATTCTCCAGACCTAACTTTTTTGCAGTATTTGAACTAATGGCAGCGTAGTTATCCCAGGTAATTTTACTAACAGGATGTGGCATTTCCTGAAGCCAACCATTATTGGAAAATCTTCCGTCACCGAGGAAATAATTTCCTGTTAGTTGAACAGAGATGCCATTAATATTAATGGGTAATACAGGAAGGTCATTTATCGCAGTTCCGGTAATTGCAAAACTACGGTTAGTAAAATCGTTAACGGAAGCGATACCGTCATGCAACGAAAGATTCCAGAACTTTTCAAAACTGAGGGATTGAATTGCTTTTGGGAATACCACAGTTTGCCATTGCTTCTTGATATAATCGAGGTAGAGCTTTTCAGTGTACTTTTCACCACTCACCCAGGATAGTAATAAACCTTCTTTTTGTCTGGTATTGTAAATCGGTGAAATAACAGGCTGTTGAAGCGAATAGAAACCAGTTCTTGTTTGATAATCCCCCCAGCTCTCAAAGTTATGATGAATCGGAAGGATATATCCGGAGAGTGCGGAAGTTTCGTTGGTCATTTCCGTCATTGTAACTACCAACGGAACTTTCTTAAGCGCATCAGCATAAGCAAGACTTCCGGGAAACTGATAAACCGGATTAGAATCAAAATGGATTATTCCTTTAATTATGCCATTTTTCATCTTCCTTAATAATTCGGAAAGATCATCAGGAGTAGTTATGGCATTTTGAGATAAGTTAGCGTTGTTTTTATTATAAAGAATGGTGTTACCAAGAACTTCATTCAGTAAATTGATTGCTACATGTGTATGTACCGGAAGGGTTTTTCCACCAAAAACAATCCCCTTTCCTTTATTCTTTCCCAGGTCACTAATAATTGATTTTACGATTTTGAGTTTCAGAGAATACTTATTTGCAACTGACTCAGGAGTAAATGAAGCTATCAGGTTGTTTGCCTTGGCATCAAGTGCAGTAGCGCTACCATATTCTTTTGTAATTCCATTAAGCAGAGCCATTACGAATTCATACTGTGCCTCAGGTCGTAAACGCATTCGATAATCAGCATTCATTCCGGTAAGAGACATATTCCCTTCCACAGCATAAAGTCTGTTAAAAGTATTTAGATTCTCTACATTTCTGCCTGAAGAATATCCAAGCATATTTTCAATTTTATGCCCATCACAGCCAAAGATATCAGCTTCGAGGGTAACGATGACCTTGGCATCTTCGAAAGAAATCACAGGGGGATCAGTTACACCATAACATTTATGAAAAGCAGTTTTTCTATTAGTATCGTCAAACAATTCATGATAGTAAACCTTACTACCCGTGAATGCAGACTCGAATTCGTTAAAGAGTTTTGCAACAGTGGGAGAAACAACCGGCGGAGCAATTACAGCAATTTCCCCACCAGCATTTTTAAGTTTTTGTATAATCTCGCTTTCGGCTTGATCCCAACTGATTTGAGTGAATCCGAATCTATCTTTCTTAAGAGGTCCGGTAATTCTTGCAGGATCATAGAGATTCATAATATTAGCTTCACCCATCGAACAGATTTTTCCCTTGTTTACGGGGTGATCAGGATTGCCAATAATTTTAATAGGTCTTCCTTCCCTGGTCTTAATAAGTATACCGCACGCCAGGGAGCAACCGTTGCAAGTTGAAGCGTAATAATTAGGTTTTCCGATTTCAACTTCTTCTGGTTTTTTAGTATATGGAACAATTTCACCTTTATCATGATAATCATTGCAGCCCACAGTAACCAAAGCAGCCGAAGCACCCATTAAAGCGAGAAATCTTCTACGAGATAAACCCTCGGGAATTTCTTCAATCGAAAAATTATCCGTTACACCTTTTAAGAACTCATCATTTTGAGAGGATTCCGGTTTAAGGTTATTCATGTTCTTCAATTCATCCATTATTTGTTCCTTTTGATTCTCGTTTTACGGCTAAAGGATTAATACTAATAGAAATTTTATTTTGAGTTTTGTTTGCTAAAGTGAAGGATTTCCCTTTTTGTTTAATTAGCACAAATCCGAGTAAACCTGAACCCAGCGTTCCAAAAAAAAGTTTTCTGCCAATCTTCTTCATTTTTTACCTTTAATTTACAAGCTATATATTAAATTACGAATTACCTGTGGCAAGCCCAACAGTGTTCAGGACCTTCATTTACATTTTTAAGATAAGGTAATTTATCGTGTGCATTTCTATGACAATCAAGACAGGCACCCATTGTAAAACTGGCAACCTGTGTTACCTTATCCATAGTTTCAACTTTACCATGACAACTTGCGCAATCAATTCCTTTATTAACATGAACACTATGATTAAAGTAGGCGTAATCAGGTACTTTATGAATCCTTACCCATTTAATTGCCTTTCCAGATTTATAATAGTCAGTAAGCTTAATGATCTCCGGTTTGTCTTTACGGGCGACTGAATGACAATTCATACAAACTGAAGCAGCAGGAACAGTTGCATGGCGTCCTTTCTCTACAGAAGTATGGCAGTATTGACAATCAATCTTCATAGTACCCGCATGCAATTTATGCGAAAAATTAATCGGTTGATCAGGCTGATATCCTATACCGTCGCGTTCGCCTCTAGACAGAAAGTACGTTAGAGCAAAAGCAACGACGACAACGAATAATATCAGCGGAAGTCTTATTCGCAACAAATAATCTATTGAACTATTTGACATTAATAACCCGTCTTTTTGGTGGATGGTATAAAAACATATTGTTTAAAATTAACCCTTTCGGAGTAAAAAAAAAAATCAATTTATCAAAATAATTAAACCTTAAAATACTGTTACGTCCATTGAATTTCTATTTCATTAAAAGCATTTTTCGTGAAAGGATTCTATCTCCAACCTTTAAAGTATAGGTATAAATTCCGGAAGATAAATTTTTCCCATTAAAGCGAACAGAGTGAGTTCCTGGATCATAAACACCATTTACCGGAACAGAAACTTCTCTGCCTAAAATATCGCAGATAGTTATAACAGCATTTTCTTTTGATTTCATGCTCCAGGTTATCACTGTTTCCGGATTAAAGGGATTGGGGAAATTTTGAACTAGTTCGTAGTCTTTTACCTGATTGACCTTTTCTCCGGTTTCAAGAGTTGGATCAGAGACAATTCGTCCTTCTCCCCCCTCTGGATATTGTGAGGATGATATCAAACCTGACAAACCTTGCTGAATATAATTTGCGAGCGACTGTTGATCAGTTGAACCAAGAATTGAAAATTGAGCACCCCTGAATGGATATTGATCACCACCTTTTGCCAGAAAGTCACTGATGGAAATATTAAGCAGTGGTGCGGAAAGATTGACTTCACCATTCTGAACAATGAATTCACCATTATTCAACTTAATTTCCCAAATTCGTTTTCCAGGTATCAAAATATTACCATTATTATCTAGCATTTGTGCCTGAGCGTTGGGATTAAACTTGAGTTTGAAGCCTGAAATTTGCGCAAATCTTCCTTCCACATTTTCAACCCTGGAAACTGCATTCTCAAGAATCTCTTTAAGTTGAGATGGTGATATCCCTTCTACGATTGAGGTAAAGTTTCCGAACGGAAGAATAGAGAAGGTAGTAAGTTCTGAGAGATTTCCTGATGGTATGATATTGTTATTACGGATTCCTCCCCCATTTTGTAATGAAATATCCGGTTGAGGAGCTCCAAAAACAGATGCCAGTTGTTTTGCCTCCCACAATAATGCATCCGCAGCAAGATTCCCAAGATTTGTTTCCCGAGTCCGTATATGTCCAATCAAACCATCCAATTCTACCTGGCTAGTACCAATAACATTTCCGGCAAGTGCATTTAATGAGTTCTGGAGAGGAGTGATAATACTCGTTTCAATATTTTGATTTTTCATAACGCCATCAGGATAAGTATCAGAAGCAACCCTAATAAGGTCAGTTCCATTGCCAATCTGAACGACATCTCCCAATGAATTAAATTCAAGTTCAAGTTTTCCAACGTATTTATATTCGGGACCGGTTTTTACCAGATAGACGGTTTCATTTTCTGAATTCAACAACGTCAGGGGATAACCTGCAACAACAAAAGCGGAGTCACCCGGAACGAGTAGCGTACCAGGATTAGCGAGCAGATCATAATCATGTGCAGAAACCACCACGTCAATCCCACGAGTATTTCGTATTAAAACAGAATCCTGTTTAACTCCCTGGTAATTTGAAATAAGTATAATTTTATTAACCCCAAGATTTGTTAAAGTATCGACGTAATTATTAATGATATCGACCACATTAGGATCTACAGTAACTCTTCTGGGGCTTGAGAGAGTTTTCAACTCAGGAGAGATCACGGCAAGAATTCCAATTTTTTCTCCCCCTTCCTGAATAATTTTATATTTTCGAATTTTTCCTGATGATATCAAATTATTAAGCGAGTCTTCCTGGGAAAAATCTAAATTAGATGATATAAAATTAGTATTTTGATTTAGAAAACCGCCGATAAATCTTGCAGTTACATCCGGACCGAAATCAAATTCATGATTTCCGAAACTGACAGCATCAAAATTAATCATGTTAAGGGCTCTGGAGTCATAATAATCCTGTCCTTCTGGAAGCTGCTGACTAATAAAAAACTCAGGGCTTGCTAATAAATTGTTTCCCGCTGAGAGATTAATTACATTGAATCCATTTCTTTGTGCTCTCGATATAAGAGTGTTATAAAGAGTCTTCATTCGTGATACAGAACCAAAATCCGATTGACCTGCCTGACCCGGTTTAATTAATTTAGATTTGGCATCATTACTGTGTAATATTGTAAGTTTATAACTTTGAGCATTTATAGTGCTAGTTAACAGAGCAATTAAAATTAAAAATAACTTTATTATATACATACCATAACTCCGATAAATTTGAAAACTTGAATACATTTCTATCCACTGATTAATTGTTTCTTAAATTAAATAAACATTAGCAAAAATTAGCGCATGGACTTTTAGTAATATTGATTTATTAAATAAATAAACTTAAATAATATTAATGTAATTATCAAAAGATTTTTTCACCTCTTCGAATGAATTTTGACTTTACTAAGTGTGATATTCATTATAGGAATGGGAAAATTAAACATCAATATTAGTGACTTGATTCTTAAACTTATTCAGAAATATTATCGATCATTCCATTGTTCTTATGCAACTTTTGTAATTAGGCAGGTTACTTAAAAAAATGACGACAAAAAGAAAATGGATATTCTCATTTATGAGTAAAAGAATGGGCAGAAGAGGTTCGAAAGGGAAGCAGAAGGGAAGGCTTTTAAGAAAAATCCGAATTATAGGAGTAAGATTTCAAAAAATCCATGGAAATTTTAATACATATTCCAACTTTTACCACCAGAAAGTATCGTTAGTTTTTCCTAAAATCAGTCAATTTTCAAGACATGTATTTTAGTGCTTCCAATCAATTAATCTTTAAAATCTCTTTAATAATCCTTAAAAATTCTTCCGTGTGTCTCATAAAGCCAAGATCGTTTGGGTGAACACCATCAATTGTGCCTTCCCAATCTTTTCCAAGCAAGTTTTGAGCACCAAGGAAATAAATTTCTTTCATTTGTTCCTTTTGCAGTTTATCGAAGATCCCGATTAAGATTTTTCCACGTTCGCTTGGAGAAGAATAATTGTACTTGCTATCCTCAACAAGGAGAATAGGAGTATCCGGCTTTCTCTCTCTCAGAAATCTTATAAAGTGTTCGGTTCTTTCTTTAACCAGGTCATCAGTCATATTCCACAAACAATCAAGTACATACACGGAAGCATCTATTTCAGAAATGAGCTGAGCCATTTCAATTTCCATTTTTCCGCTTCCCGAAAAACCGAGATTTACTATTTTGGCATTAAGCTGTCTTTGAATGAGTGCAGTATGCACAAGTCCTGGCCTGCTTGCACTTCCACCCTGAGTAATAGAAGTGCCATAGAAGACGATTGGTTTTAAATTATTATCAAAGACATTAGCCGGAGTTATTTCGTTACCTTTAAGAATGCCGATTTCCATTTTGGCAATCCCATTATAAAGTGGGAGATAGAGCAAATAATCAGTTTTGTCCGGATATTCATCCGCTGCGGAAAAAACTGCAATGGATGAAAAAGTAGGGCTCGGTCTCCCCGTTCCTGCGTATTTCCAACTATTATCACTTGCACGATAATAGAGATCAATACCACTAACGCTGATAGCCGGCATATTCGGCAAAGCGTACGTGTTGTTGTTATTTTTCCATTTGACAAAGATATTTTTAGAATTAGTGGAAAAGGAAACAGTAATTCCGGCGCTGTTTTTTGAAAGGCGCCAAACTCTTTCGGGAATTATTTCTTTCGCTTTGAGCGGTAAACGATCGAATGTAGAATCTGTATCTACCCAACCTTTTCCCTCTATAGTAAGAGATCGTGCATCAAACCAAATGGTATCTCCTTCAACCCGAGTGAGAGAATCAGGGAACTGAGCGGATAATTCAATTACCGAAAAAACAAAAAACAGAACAAGCAATTTCTTTTTCATACAATATCCTAAAAATAAAAAGTGGAATCTGATATTATCAGATTCCACTTGTGTTCTCACAATAGTTTATTAAGAGGTAGCCTTTTCAAGTTTCTTCATAATGGAGAAAATGAAAGCAGCTGAGAGTAAACAGCAGACAACAAATACTGCCCAAACCTGCCATACTGCAATAGCAACCCAGAGAGAACTTCCTACGAAGAGAAGTTGATTACCCAGGGCTGTAGCACCAAGCCAACCTCCCTGCATTAAACCCTGGAAGCGTGGAGGAGCGACTTTTGATACGAAAGATAATCCCATAGGACTTAAGAATAATTCAGCAACAGTAAGAATAAAATAGGTTCCTATTAACCAGTTTGCGGATACTCTGTCCGGTGACGGTTCTCCGTTTAATTCATAAGGATCCATGATATTCAGTGATCCCAAAATCATAATTACAAATCCAACTGCTGCAAGGATCATTCCGATACCGATTTTTCTTGGAGTTGATGGTTCGATGTTCTTTTCCCTAAGCATAGCAAAGAGCTTAACCACTACAGGAGTTAAGACGACAATAAAAATGGGATTGAACTGTTGAAATATCTCAGGCTCAATAGGATTTGCAGCTGTAAATGTTGAATTAAAGTAGTAAACCAAATAAGCACCAGCAAGGACTAAAAATCCACCAATTGCCTTGGTCACACCGGAGGATTTTTTGCCGATCAAGAATACCAGACCATATATTACCGCAAGAATTGACAGGAACGACCATAGGTTGAAGAAATTATTAGTCAATGCATCAACTGCTTTTACCGTATAATCACGTGCAAAATAAGTAAGTGTTAATCCGTTTTGATGGAAAGACATCCAGAAGAAAATCACTACGAGGAATACTAAACCAAGCGCAGTAAGCCTTGATTTTTCTTCCTCTTTGGTCATAGTTTGCACTTTAGAATCTGATGTTGCGGCAAGTTTTTTACGATCAGGAAGATAACCTTTAAAGAAGACATAAGCAGCAAGGGAAATGAGCATTGCGATTGCTGCGATTCCGAATGCATAATTGTAACCTGTAGAAAATACATCAATATAATTTTGAGCCCAAATTTTGAGATCCGTAATCGGGGCGCTAGAGACAGTTGAAGCAAGTTCCTGCAGCTTTGTAGTATCGGTAAGCTGCCCGCTAAGCATCTGGTTACAGAGTGATGGCAGATCTGCATCGTATTTTAGTCCGTGAGTACTTAGATACCATGATCTTATTCCGCGTGCAGCGTTAGGAGCGAAGAAAGCTCCGACATTGATACCCATATAAAAGATTGAGAAAGCAGTGTCCCTTAGTTTTGAGTACTCGGGGGCATCATACATTTGTCCTACAAGCGCCTGAAGGTTACCTTTAAAAAGTCCATTTCCAAACGCAATTGTAAAAAGACCGATCAGGGCTATTGTTAATCCCAAACCGGGAATAGCCATAAGAATGTATCCGGCAAACATAACTACGATACCAATCATTATTATACCCTTGTAATTTTGGGTTCTGTCTGCCAAAAACCCACCAAGTAGAGCTAGGGCATAGATTGAGAAGTAGAAGATAGAATAAATTACTCCTGCCTTATCTGCCGGAAGATTGAATTTTGCCTGAAGGAACATCACAAGTATTGCCATCATAGTGTAGAATCCGAATCTTTCACCCATATTGGCAAAAAATGCTACGTAAAGTCCTTTTGGGTGTCCTTTAAACATAGATTTCCTTTTTTAGTTGATAGATTATTATTTGTATTAAAATTTGTTCCAAATATATCAAACAACAGTTATATTACCAATTAAAAATAATAAGTTTTTAATCTCAGATGTTTAACAATTATCTCGTTTTGGGGAAGCTTATCCGTGAGTATGCAGAAGAATTGCACGGATATAGTCTGTACGAAGTTTTCTCCCAGGAAAAGAATCAACTGGTACTTTCTTTTGGAAAATACGACGATAAGGAAAGCAAAGGCTTTCATTTAATTGTTAATGTCCACCCTGTTAAGCCATATTTATATAAAAGAGAGATATTCAACAGAGCAAGAAAGAACAGTGTCAGTTTTTTTAACGATTATTTCCCCTCCCCTGTTGTTTCCATTGAGATTGCCAATTATGAAAGAATTATCCGTCTGTCTTTTCAAAACTTTAGTCTATTTATTGTCTTTAGAGGACCTCTTAGCAATGTTATTCTGATAGCTGAAGGGAAAGAACCGCTTTTTTTCAAGGGAGAAAAGAATAATATTTTTCAACAACTAATAGCCGATCTTGAGAATGCATCATTTAGCAAGGATTTACAAGTTCTGAACATTCCCGAGAATACAACCATTGAGGGTTTAAGAAAAACCGTACCGTTTTTCAAGGGAGAGATTATCCAGGAAATCTTGCATAGAAGAGTTAATATCAATTCTGAAACCATTAATAATCTTACATCGGAAATCCTAAGTACTTCCTTATCAGTGTTTCGAAATAGTAACAGACAAGAAGTATTTTTAATCCCCACTTGCTTTACTTATCTGAGGCATGGTAATATAGAATATGAAGAAAAGATATTTGATACTGAAAATGAAGCAGTAAGGTACTACTTAACAAATATAAGTAAACTCACATCCTATTCCATTCTTTACAGAAGAATTGAAAAAGAAATGATTATCCAATTACAGCAGTTATCTGATAAACTTAATCGTCAGCAGAATCGGTTGTCAACTCCTTCCAGGGAAGAAGAATACTTGAAACTTGGAAATCTGCTTTTAATTAATCTGGATAAAATTAAAAAGGGAGATTCCACAGTGGTCGTTGAAGATGTTTATGAAAATAATCTGCCGATAAATGTATCCTTAAAGCCAACGCTGGAACCGCGCAAGAATGCAGAGTATTATTTTGAGAAAGCAAAATCGGAGAAAATTTCTATTGCGAAAACCCAAAATCTTTATAGAAATAACCTAAACAGGTACAATCTTTTAAGAGAACTTCAAACGAAACTTGAAAGATCAACAAAATTTGAGGAACTTGTGGAACTTAAGAAGGAACTTGGAATGGAAGAGAAAGAGTTAACTACGGAAGAAAGCGAACTTACAAAGAAGTTCAGGCACTATATTCTTGCGGATAAATACCATGTTTATGTCGGGAAGGATTCTGCAGCAAATGATTTGCTCACACTCAGTTTTGCAAAACCAAACGATCTCTGGTTCCATGCAAGGGGATATGCCGGTTCCCATACGGTACTTCGGGTTGAAAACACAAAAGAAGGTGTTCCAAAGGATGTTATTAAAAAAGCAGCTTCAATAGCCGCTTTTTACAGCAAAGGAAAAACCTCAAAACTGGTACCTGTTAGTTATACATTCAAAAAATATGTATCGAAAAGAAAAGGGCTTGAAGTTGGACAGGTAATGCTTACCCGGGAACAAGTGGTAATGGTTCCTCCCTTACTCCCCTCTTTACCGGAAGAAGATTTGTCAAACTAAAGGTCAATGACGAAAAATTTGGATAATTAACAGGGAAATGGGGAAAAACGAGGTGGTTATTCTGATACTCAGAGGTCTTTTTTGTTAAATAATGACAGTTTTTGTAAGTTTTGAGATGCTTTCCGACGGACACTGCAGAAGAGGATTACTCGAGGGAGGATCGAAGGAGAAGCGAGGGGGGAGAAAATTTTATAGTAACTGTAGTAAGGTTGGACGGGGAGTACCTGACTATAAAAACCCCTGAAAATAGCCCAAATTCGTAATTTGTAGTTGCGTAGTCAGTGTAGTAACCTAAATATACAAATAGTAATAAATAAATACATTTTATATATATGTTTAAAACAGCTGACTACGTGACTACGTTACTACAATTTATGATTTTGGGATCAGATAATAGTCCCACTTAAAAGGTTAACTTTCCTCGCCTGCTCATCCGCATGATAGGAACTCCGTACCAATGGACCGCTCTCCACAATTTTAAAACCCATTTTCAATCCTTCGGTTTTATACATTGCGAACTCATCGGGTTTAACGAATCTGTCCACAGGCAGATGATTCTTAGTCGGTTGAAGGTATTGTCCGATTGTTAGTATATCACAATTGTGGCTGACCAGATCCCTCATGGTTTTAATTACCTCTTCAGTAGTCTCCCCAATACCGACCATTATCCCGCTTTTTGTTGCAAGCCCACGTTTCTTAAACCACTGAATAAGTTCCAGAGAGCGTATATATTTTGCTTGTGGTCTAACAGCATGATAAAGCCTTTCCACGGTTTCGAGATTATGGTTAAGAATATGGGGGGGATTCTGCATTATAATGTTAAAGGCGTTTACGTCTCCTTTGAAATCAGGAATAAGTATTTCAACAGTGCAATCGGGCATATCTCTGTTTATGAGATGAACAAGTTCAGAGAATATTGATGATCCACCATCGGCAAGTTCATCCCTGTTAACAGATGTGATTACAACATGCCGGAGCTGAAGTTTTTTCACAGCATCAGCTACACGTCGGGGTTCATCAAGATCAAGTTCATTAGGCAAGCCTAACTTGACATTGCAAAATCCACAGCTTCTTGTACATGTATCCCCAAGAATCATAAAAGTAGCCGTTCTGTGATTCCAGCATTCCCCCATATTTGGACAGCGAGCTTCTTCGCAGACAGTGTTCAATCTATTTTCCCTCATCAGGTTACGAACTTCCGAATAGTTTTGACCAATCGGGAGTTTAACCTTGAGCCAATCAGGTCTGCGGATCGATTCCCCTCTTTCCTTTTCTTTTTCTTCTTTAAATGCTTTTTGATGTTTATTTATTTTCAAAACAATGCCTTGAGATTTACTCATAAAAATTTTCTATAAATTCTTTAACAGAGGTCAGGAACCTTCCTCCCAGCATACCGTCAACAAGTCTATGATCATGAGACAAAGAGAGATACATCATTGGCTTAATTGTAATGGACTCAACTCCTTCAATTTCAAGCACAACAGGTTTTTTAACGACTGCTCCAACTCCAAGTATCGCAACTTCCGGCTGGTTGATTATTGGCGTACCGAACAATGATCCAAAAACCCCGTAATTAGTAATCGTAAAAGTACCCCCTGTAATCTCGTCAACTGTTAGCTTTTTTGTTCTTGCTCTATCAGCCAGATCCTTAATGGATTTTGTAAGTCCAATAAGATTTTTCTCATCCGCAGCTTTGATGTTTGGTACGATCAAGCCGTTTGGTTCCACAGCTACAGCTATACCAAGATTAATAAATTTCTTAACTACTATTGAAGTCTCCTCAATTGTAGCATTAACAAGTGGATAGTCCTTTAAGGCTTTTACAACTCCCATCGCTATGAAGGGAAGGTATGTCAATTTAATTCCTTCATCACGTAGATACTTTTCCTTATTAATTTTAATGAAGTTATGCACTTTGGTTACGTCAACTTCTACTACTCCGGTAACATGCACAGAGGTATCCCTGCTATTAACCATGTGTTGCATGATTTTCGAACGGATATTATCCATTGGAATCCTTTCGATTTTTCCAGCGGGAGTTTCGTAGTTAACTGATGGAGAAACCGGTATAGATTTTTTCGTATGATGCGTCTTGGGCGAGAGACTCCTGACTTCGATATATTTAAGGATATCCTGCTTGGTAATTCTTCCGCCAATTCCGGTTCCTTTTATGTTCTCAAGTTCTTCTACCGGAATTCTCTCTGCATTTGCTATGCTCATAACAAGTGGAGAAAAAAATCTTGATGACTTATCGCTAGATTTAGATTCAATTTTGGGCTTATCCGGAACAGACCCGGACATTGTATTTCTTGCCACCACATCATGCATTGAGACTTCTTCGATTGACTCCTGTTTCGGGGTCGTTAGTTGAACCTGACCATCGCCGGAAGAGATTTTTGCAACAATCGTTCCGATGGAAACAGTTTCCTGTTCCTTAACGAACACTTCGATCAATGTGCCTGCAACAGGAGCCGGTACTTCAGTGTCAACTTTATCGGTACTTATTTCGAATAATGTTTCCTCAGCCTTAACGATGTCACCAACTTTTTTATACCATTTTATTACAGTACCCTCCATGATTGATTCGCCCATCTTTGGCATCACAACTTCGGTTATTGAAGTACTGGAAGGATTAATATCAGATTGAATATTGGAGGCGATTGCAGTATTTGCCAAAACAACATCAGCAGAAGTCTCGCTTACATGGGAATCCTGAGAATTTGAAGTATCAATTATAGCGACAATTTTTCCTACTTCAATCGTCTCGTTCACATTTACAAAAATTTTTGTCAGCACACCTTCAGCGAGAGAAGGTACTTCTGTATCGACTTTGTCGGTACTTATTTCAAACAGCGTTTCATCTTTCTTAACAAAATCACCAACGTTCTTGTACCATTTTATAACAGTACCTTCCATAATTGATTCACCCATTTTGGGCATTGGAACTTCAACAAACATATTATACCTTAAATTTTTTAATACTCTAACAATGATTTTAGTGAATTATAAATTGAACTTCTTGTAGGAAGAACATCATTTTCCAACACAGGAGCATACGGAATGTGAGTGTCTTTCGCAGCAAATCTTCTAACGGGTCCATCAAGATGTTCAAAGCAATTCTCGCTGATTCTGGCTGCGATTTCAGCTCCAAAACCTTGTGTAAGAGTATCTTCATGAATCACGATTGCTTTATTGGTTTTCTTTACAGAGTCGTAAATTGTTTGTATATCCAGAGGAATGATGGTTCGGATGTCGATAATTTCAATCGAATAACCTTCTTCTTCAAGTTTTTTCGCTGCAAAAACGGATTCCCAAACAGTTGCTCCATAAGTTATAACAGTAAGATCATTTCCTTGCTTTACAACTTTTGCCTGTCCAAAAGGTACTAAATAATCCTTACCTGGTTCAGGAGACATTGCAAAACTTTGTCTGTATAGTCCTTTATGTTCGCAAAAGAGTACAGGATCATTAATTCTGATTGCAGTTTTAAGCAGTCCTTTTGCATCTGCAGAGTTTGAGGGATAAGCGATATACAGCCCGGGTATATGCGCAAAAATGGATTCAATATTCTGACTGTGGTAAAGTCCTCCGTGAATATAACCACCGACTGCAACTCTTATAACAACAGGTGTCTGCCAGGCATTATTTGTTCTATACCTAAAAGTAGCAATTTCATTTTTTATTTGCATGAAAGCAGGGTATATATAATCTCCAAACTGTATTTCCACAACTGGCTTCATTCCTGCAAGTGCAAGTCCTGTTGCTACTCCGGCAATGCTGGCTTCTGCTAAAGGTGAGTTAAAAATCCTTTTCTCGCCGAATTTCTGGGTTAAACCTTTAGTCGCAGTGAATACTCCTCCTTTTTTATCTGCCACATCCTCCCCAAAGAGATATGTTTTTTCATTTCTTTCCATTTCCTCATGAAGAGCATGGTTTATTGCATCAACCATAACAATTGGTGCACTCTCTCCTTCATTATCATAATATGAAAAACCTTCTTTTAAACCGCTCTCATCGAAGACAAAAGTTGTCGAATCCTCAGGGCGGGGATCAGGCGCTTTAAGGGCACTTTCAACTGCCTCTGCAATTTCTTTATCAGCATCAGCTTTTAAGGCATTTATTTCCTCCAGAGTAAAAATACCATCCTTAAGCACAACCTTAATAAACTTTTCAATTGGATCATTCTTTAGATCTTCTTCTATCTCCTCGGGATTTCTATATTTTTTCTGATCATCTGATGATGAATGACTCAATAATCTGACTACATTAGCCTCAATTAAAACCGGTCCCTTGTGCGCCCTTGCATAGTTAACCGCTCCCTTAGCAGCATCGAATGATTTAAAGAAATCAGTTCCGTCAACTTTAATTCTTTTTAGATTATGATACCCCTTCATCATTTCTGCGATTGAATTATCAAGTCCCCCGGACTGTCTTGTGACAGGCACAGAAATGGCATAACCATTATTCTGGATAACAAAAATAACAGGAAGTTTTTCCCTGGCAGCCCAGTTGACAGCTTCATGGAATTCCCCCTGACTTGTTGTTCCTTCTCCTGAACTTACATAGCTAACAGAATCACTACCTAATCTTTGAGTTGCTAATGCAGTTCCAACGGCCTGTAGAAATTGAGTTCCCGTTGGACTTGACTGACACGGGATATTCAATTCCTTGGAACCATAATGCCCGGGCATCATTCTTCCACCGCTGGCGGTATCATCTATCTTTCCGAATGATTGAAGAAAGAAATCATGAGGAGTGATTCCTGCAGTAAATGAAAGAGCCAGATCTCTATAGTAAGGGTGAAGCCAATCTTTCTTAGGATCAAGTTGCATAGAGACTGCTACCTGGATTGCTTCATGACCGGACCCTGCTATATGAAAAAAAGTCTTTCCCTGCTTTAACAGACTTAAAGCTTTCAGGTCGGTCTGGCGTGCCAGATACATAGTTCTGAAGACTTTTGTCAACTCTTCTTTTGAAAGAATATTTTCTTTATGAAGCGTATCTTGTCCATTATTATTTGAGGTATTTTCGTTTAACTTACTCGCTTTTTTAGACATTTGAATACTCTAACTCCGGGTTTTTAATAAATTCGACAAATTAATTTCCTTAACGGAATCATAATTAAATACTTTCCTAAAATTCTTTAAGATAAGATTTTTCACTTCCTCGATATCTACTTCTTTAGTCCCAAGAAGTTTGCTCAAAGAAGTAACTCCTTTATCCTGAATACCACATGGTATGATGCCATTAAAGAGTTGAAGATTCGTATTTATATTAAAGGCAAAACCATGCATTGTAATCCAACGGGATATTTTGATACCAATTGCTGCTAGCTTGCTATCCCCTACCCAAACTCCTGTATGTTTTTCATTCCTGCCAGCTTCTATCCCGAAAGCCTTACAAACCAGAATAATTACTTCTTCAAGTGCCCGCAAATATTTGTGGGAATCCTTTTCCCAATCAGTCAAAGAAATAATTGGATAACCCACTATCTGTCCGGGACCGTGATAAGTAATATCTCCTCCCCTATCAATTTCATAAACTGAAATCCCTTTTTCAGATAAGAAATCCTCAGAACCAATTAGGTGTTCTTTTTTTGCTACTTTCCCAAGAGTGTAAGTGTTAGGATGTTCGAGTAAAAAAAGAAAATCCGCAATTTTGTTTTCTCGCCTTTTTGTGTGAATAAAACTTTGAAGATCCCACGCTTCCTTATAATCAACAGTTCCCGGGTTACAATACAAAAGTTCTCTCATTACATTTCAGTTTTCATATTAAATATGAATAGCTTCCCCGTATGCATTGGCAGCTGCCTCCATTATTGACTCAGACAATGTTGGATGTGCATGAATTGTCTTCAATATGGAATGCCCGGTACCTTCAAGTGACTTAACCATTCCAAGCTCAGCAATTAATTCAGTTGCTTCTGCTCCAATAATATGAGCTCCCAAAAGTTCTCCGTACTTTGCATCAAATATTAATTTGACGAACCCATCTCTTTCTCCAACAGCGAATGCTTTACCGCTTGCCATAAATGGGAACTTTCCAATTTTTAATTCATACCCTGCTTGCCTGGCTTTATCCTCTGTCAAACCAATACTCGCTACCTGAGGGAGACAATAAGTACAACCCGGAATTGAATCATAATTAATTGGTTGTATATCTATTCCTTTTATACCTTCAACACAATTTATCCCTTCAGCTGATGCAACGTGGGCAAGCCAAGGGGGTCCTATGACGTCCCCAACAGCATAAATATTCTCAATGTTTGTTCTGTAAGTTCGTTTATCCACTTTTATATGATTTTTTTCCGTAACAATACCAAGTTGTTCTAATCCTATATTCTCGATGTTGCCAACAACACCTATTGAATTTAAAACTACGTCTGCAAAAATCTCTTTTGTTTTACTCTCAGATTGTATCTTAAGCAATACCTTATCCCCTTTGACTTCAGCTTTTTCGACACTAGACTTTGTAAGAATCTCTATTCCCTTCTTTTTAAATATCTTCTCTAAGGTCTGGGAAACTTCTTTGTCCTCGACAGGGAGAATATTTTCAAGCATCTCGACAACGGTTACTTTGGTTCCAAATATGTTATAGAAGAATGCGAATTCAATACCAATTGCCCCTCCGCCGATAACTACGAGTTCCTTTGGAGGCTCTTGAAGAATCATAGCTTCAGTGCTGGTTATAATTCTTTTCCTATCAACAGGAATCTGTGGTATCGTACGTGGTCTTGCGCCCGTGGAGATTATTATTTTTTTTGCGGAAATAGTATAAGGAGGTTTCCCATTTTCAGTGATTTCAATTTCAGTCTTACTTTTCAATTTGCCGAAGCCTCTGAAACGGTCTATTTTATTCTTCTTGATAAGCATTTCAACATTTTTTGTAATTCTATCGCTTATATCCCTGCTTCGCTTAATAACAGATTGAAAATCTATAGAAACTCCTTCACACTTAATTCCAAATTCTGAGGAATGATTCTTAATAATGTCAAAAACCTCTGCATTCTTCAGGAGGGATTTAGTTGGAATACAACCCCAATTCAGGCAGATGCCACCCAAATTATCCTTATCAATCACAGCGGTGCTAAAACCAAGCTGAGCCGCCCTTATTGCAGCCACATAACCTCCGGGACCACCTCCCAGAACAGCAATATCAAAATTTTTCATTAAAAATACCTAAGCTAATTAATTTTCAATATCAAATATAACCAAGTAGCGAATAATATGGAAATTCACTTAAAATTTAACAGTCAGCGGTCTTTTTAGGTTCCAATAAGGGGAAATTTCTGCTTCAGAAAAATATTAATTAACGGTTTGCCGTGACTACTGTCTATTAATTATCTCCCTATACGTTTTTTTCTTAAAACTGACAGATCCATCTTCCAAGAAATCTCCAAAATCCAGCAGTTTTTATTACAAAATCAATCGATAAAATTATAAAAATACATATTTTTCTTAATCGGAAATTATTCATATCTTGCAACATTAAAATTAATTTGCAGAGTGAATAATATGATACAAATTCCAGATAGAATTAATAATCTAACAACATACAAAGCAGGGAAACCAATTGACGAATTGGCAAGAGAAAAGGGGCTAAATAGAATAGTTAAACTTGCATCCAACGAAAATCCCCTTGGTCCCTCCCCGAAGGCAGTAGAGGCAATTATCAAACACGCGGAGTTTATCCACAGATATGGAGATCCAAATGCTTTTGACGCGGTTACAGCTTTATCGGTTAAGTATAAAAAACCATTCAATTCAATCTTTATAGCATCAGGTTCAGATGCAATCCTCCAGTATATAATTATCGCTTTAACTAATGAGGGAGATTATATGCTCTCCTCAAAAGGTTCTTTTATAGGTTGGTATGTGAATTCTGACAAACTTGGCAGAAAAAGTATAAACCTGCCACTGACAAGTGATTACAAAATTGACCTTGAAGCCATAAAGGAAAAAATCTCCCCTGATATAAAACTTATCTATTTAGCTAATCCAAATAATCCTACAGGTACTTACTTTACCAAAGCCCAGTTCATTGATTTTATGAATGCTGTTCCGAAAAATACTGTGGTGATTTTAGATGAGGCATACACATTATACGCCGAAGCATGCAAAGATTATCCCAACGGACTAAACTTTGATTACGAAAATTTATTAGTGCTTAGAACCTTTTCAAAAAGTTATGGACTGGCAGGATTGAGAATGGGTTTTGCTTGCGGAAATCCCGAACTCATAACAGCTCTCAAAAAAGCCAGAATGCCCTTCGAGCCGAATACACTTGCTGCATATGCTGCAATTGCCGCCCTGGAAGATGAGAGTTTCCTGGAAGAAACTGTGAAATTAAACAATCGCTCTATGACAATGTTCAGAGAAGCGTTTAATAGTTTGAGTATGAATTATACAGAGACTGCAGCAAATTTTTTTCTCATCATCTTCGAGACTCCGGAAAAGGCAAAGAATTTTAATCAGGAGTGCTTGAACAAAGGATTAATTCTCCGATACGTTGATTATTTCGGAATTCCAAATGGTGTAAGGATAAATTCCGGGACAGTTGAAGAAACTGAGTTTGCAATAAATATAATCAAACAAGTTATAGAGATAATCTGACCATGTCATTAATTCCTTCTTCCGGTGTTACCGGTAGATACGAAAAGGCATTGTTGAACTTTGAACTGTTGAAGAAATAATCCCGTTCCAACTGATATCCGATATCTTTTATTTCCCTTAGTATTGGGACAAATATTCCAAGCAGGCCCATCAAGGACATAGGAAGAGAAGATATCTTTTTCTCCAGCGACATTTCTTTCATCATCAATTTGATCCAATCGCGTGAAGTTAATTTACCCTGATAAGTGGGGAGATGCCATATCTGATTGAATGAATCATCCTTTTTTGCCAAAAGGACCAGCGCTTTCCCAATGTCCGGAGTAAAAGTAAAATTGTGAATTACATCAAGTTTGCCAACCCATTGCGGACTTTTTCCTTTTTTAAGATTGTTCAAAACCATTTGAGTTAAATAGCTTCCTGTAACTCCAGGACCATAAAAATCGGCTGCTCTTGCAATTAGGGCTTTAACATCCCCCTTTTCCACAGCATCAATCAACATTCGGGCAATTTTTGCTCTTATTTTTCCCTTTTCTGATGAAGGATTAACAGGCGTTGATTCTGTCATATCAGACTGATATTTCGAGTCGTACATATACATGTTGTCAACAAAGACTATTCGAACCTGATGATTTCTGCAAGAGTTGATCAAATTAGACATGAAAAGAGGCCATTTCTCTTTCCACACTTGTGTTTTATATTCAAATCCAACAGTAACAAACACCATCCCTGAATCCCTTACAGTCTCATCAAGCTTAACCGAATCAAGGATATCCGCTGAGATAAGTTCATCAGATTTATTAACCTTTTTTGGATTTCGGTTAACAATTGTCAGATGATGAGATTCTTTTCCAAGTTCCCGAGCTAGTTCTGTACCTACTGCACCACCGCCGCCTAAAATTGTGAAATTCAATTTATCTCCAAATTACTAAAATATTACAATATTAAAATTACATTAATTTATACAATCCATAACAAAAGTTTTATATTTTAATTCCACAACCCTCACTAAAGAAAA
>JAAYVN010000119.1 GCA_012517155.1 Ignavibacteriales bacterium
AGTGCGAATGTTGTGATATACACTGGAGCGGCAGACATACTTATTCAGGCAGGATTAACCACACAAGTTGCCCTGACCCTTCAGCCCACAGGGAGCGGAACCGGAGATGTTTTCATACAGGTCATATGGGGAACACCTCCGGTTTCAGGCTGGAAGGTTATTCCGGTTTATTTTAATTGTGATTTTCACGCAGTTTATTTTCTTAACAACAATAAAGGATTTTCCGCAGGAACAAACGGAACACTTCTGATGACCACCGACGGCGGCACAAACTGGATTAAGAAAACCATAAACACTACGCAGGTGCTTTCAGGCATTGCGTTTATAAACGACAACCTTGGATTTGTAACCGGCTACGGGGGAACACTTTTCCGCACACTTGACGGCGGGGAGACCTGGACAAAAATAACCGTAAATGTTTCGGATAATTTGTACTCCATAAGATTTAAGAACAATACCGGGATAATTACATGCGGAGGCGGAAAAATACTCCGTACTACCAACGGCGGAGAGACCTGGACTTCACAAACCCTGCAGTACAACAACCCGGGGTTATTAATAAACTCAGCGTTTGTGGAAAACGTAATGTATGTTTTTGGAACCGGCGGGAATCTTTTCAGATCGTCGGACAACGGAGCGGTCTGGTACACAACCTCAAACAGTTTACTGGCTGGATGGGTGCAGTCGGGTTATTTCTTTTCCACATCAACGGGAATTTTAGCAGGAGGGAGCGGACAGTTAATCAAGACCACTAACGACGGGGGGACCTGGCAGCATATTCCGCTTACTTCGGAGCATCTGGAGGAGTTGTTTTTCATAAACAATACAACCGGATGGCTGGTTGGTGATCACGGAACTATATATAAGACAACCAACCAGGGTTCGTCGTGGCAGAAGCAGGTAAGTAATACCAATAAGTGGCTTAACTCAGTCTGTTTTATTTCTGAGCATCTTGGTTTTGCGGTTGGGCAGAACAGTACGATACTAAAGTATACCGGGCAATAAAGGACGATAGGTTTTGGAAAAAGAAGGAGCAGGTTACTTGCTCCTTTTTTTTTGGAGAATATTAGCAAAGGCGAATGATTGTGCTTTTTGATGATGAGGTGCTTAGGCAAATAGTATATAAACAGCCGCACAGAAAAAATTCGTTTTCTTTGAACGGGATAATTAATTTTGAGCTGAAAATCTTAAAATTCAAAACCCCCCTTTTAAATCCCCCCTTTAATTAAAGGGGGGAAATTAAGGTCCCTCCCTTTTTCTAAAAATATAAAATTGCGTTCCCCCTCCTCCGACTGTGTTGGATTTCTAAAGGGAGGGACCGGGAGGGTTAAGAACAATAAATGACCACTCCGACAGAGTTGAAATGACTACCTAATGATCTCCTACCTTTTTATCAACTTAACAAATCGACAAATCAACTTTTTTTCCCTGCTTCTTATCAGCACCTCCACAATCTGCTGTGGCGAAAACAAAAGAATTGAGTATATTTATTTTTTGAAAATATTGAATTTGTAAAAAAAAATAAAAGACCCGGATAGATAAAACAGAGTGGCACACGATAACCGAAAATATACATTCACGGAGGGGTATGAAGAGATCAGACTGGAATACCCGATTATTTCCGGCTTGATACTGGAAAATTCGTCCGTGCTGGATCTTGGCTGCGGCAACGGTGCGCTTATGCAGTTACTCGAAAAAAAGAAATGCACCACAACTGGGGTGGAGTTATCGGAATCGGGAGTGGAATTCTGTCGGAAAAAGGGACTGAACGTGATACAGGGAAGCATTGACCAGCCGCTCCCCTTTCAGGATAATCAGTTCGATTTTTCGGTATGTAATGTGACCCTGCAAATGGTTTTATATCCCGAAGTGGTTCTGCGCGAGATGAAGAGAGTGTCCCGAAGAATGATTATCTCCTTTCCGAACTTTGCACTTTATAAAAACCGGCTGGAATTATTGCTTAACGGGAGGATGCCCCGCAAACAGCTGTTTGGCTATGAGTGGTACAATACCGGACATATCCACCAGTTCTCTCTCTCCGACTTTTTGACCCTGGTAAATCAAATCGGAGGACTGAGGGTTATTGGAATTCATCATAACGACACAGGAAACATGCTTAAAAATTTTATGATACGAAATTTCAGAAATATGTTCCAGATCATTCCGATTGTGGGACTGGAAAAGACGGACATGTAGCATGCTGGAAAAATTTATTGAGAAACAATATTTTGAACCGGGCATATCCGGAATTTTAGTAAATCCGTTTTACATTTCGCGGAAGAATCTTTTTACGGCTATCAAGTCATTCGGTAAAGCAATCACCGGAAAGACGCTGGATGTTGGATGCGGAACCAAGCCTTATGAGCACCTCTTCTCCTCCTCGGAATACGTGGGTTTGGAGATTGAAACAACCATCAACCGGGAGATGAAAAAGGCGGATGTCTTTTACGACGGAACCACATTCCCCTTTCCTGACGGGGAGTTTGACAGCGTGGTTACAAACCAGGTACTGGAGCATGTATTCAATCCAGAATTCTTTATGAGCGAGATCAACAGGGTGATGAAGAAAGACGGGAAACTCCTCCTTACAGTTCCTTTCGTATGGGATGAACATGAACAGCCTTACGATTACGCCCGTTATTCCTCTTTCGGACTGACCTCGATACTGAAAAATGCTGGATTCGAAATAACCGAGTTGAAGAAAACCGCAAATGATTTCAGGGTTATTTACCAGCTGACAAATGCTTATTTCTACAAGGTCACAAGAAACATTCCGGGACTAAAGCAATTCACTACGCTATTTATCTGCTCAATAATCACACTCATCGGTTTGCTGGTAGGAAAGATATTTCCCAAAAACGATGATCTCTTCCTGGACATAGTGGTACTGGCAAAAAAGGTTGATAATGTATAACTTCTGCACGCTGTTTGATTCGAATTACCTGACGCGGGGACTGGCTATGCATGCCTCCCTGATGAAACACTGCAATGATTTTCATCTGTATATATTCGCATTCGACCGGAAATGCCTGGAAATA
>JAAYVN010000120.1 GCA_012517155.1 Ignavibacteriales bacterium
GCTGGCATTGAAAAAGAGAAGAGGCCGAGAAAGTTATTGAAAAAAATCATAGAAGAGCGCATGAAAATGCACGAAGCTATGCTACTGGAAAATTCAGACCCAGAAATTTACGGAAGGTTTAGAGAAGATGTTGAACTGTTAGGTGAAAATGAAGACTGAAAAACAGAAACTGATTAAAGAAAATGACAAAATCTGGAGTCTTTTAGTTAGGATAAGAGATAATTTTAAATGTCAGATTTGTGGTAAGTATTCAAAGCATACCGAAGCCATGCACATATTCGGTTGTGGTTGGAAAGCTACAAGATGGGATACAAGAAACGGACTTACGGGCTGTTATTATTGCCACAGGTTCAAAATGCACGGTGGAAGGTTAAGTGAAGAAGAGAAAAAACAGCTTTTGATAAAAATAATAAGTCAAGATCTATATGATGAACTTTACAGAAAGAGTCGTGAACCCGTAAAATTTAATTTTGAATTTGTTTCTTTATGGAATCATCTTTTAAGGACTGAGTTTTTAAATATGACGGGTATGACTTATGAAGAATTTTTGAAAGAACAAAGGAGATAAGAATGAACCAGAAGAACAGAAAACGAGACTTTCCATTAAATCACGATAAAGCGATCGATATTAATCTTGAACCATCACGGACAGTTAAAAACAAATTTGAGTGGCTTCAAATAAAAGCCCGTGAAATTATTGAAAACAACACGATTTCGCATGTCAGGAAAAAATCTTTTGAAAAATACCTGCGAGATTTAAATAAGGCAGTCGATTATTTAGCAGGTTATTTAGATTACAATAGTATTTGTTTTGGTTCAAGGCGAATTATTTGGTTTTTGTTAAGTTGCAATAAGACCTGGTGGAGAAACAGAAACGAACCTTATCATTTAGACGACTGGTTGCAAGTTAACGAAGACCCTGATGGAGTTGTGAAGTTTTTGCACGGTGATCTACTTCCAGAATACAGGCAGTTAATTATTAAAAAATTCCTGTTCTGTGATGACACCAAAAAACCCGTGCAGGATTGGGAATTGGCTTTTTTAAAGAATTCCAAACTAAACGATACAGAAGTTATGTATCAGATAGGAAGACCTTATGCAGAGGTCAAAAAGTTAAGAAGTCAAGGGGGCTGAAAAGCCCTTTTTTCCATTCAAGCACGTATTTATCTATATTTTTTACCCACTTGCTTTAAATCTTGCATATATTAGACTGTGCCAAGGGTGGAGTAAGTCATTGGTTTGACTGAGGGCAGGAGAGCCACAAGACTAAGAGGGCGCTCTCCTTAAGAAAAGGCAGGTTCACGGGCGGGTTTTCTCCTCCTTTCCCCGCCCGATTAAAGGGATGTTATTTAAAAATTTAAATAAGACAAAGAAACGCGGAGAGGCCTGGCAGCCCCCCGCATTTCCATTATATAACTTTTTTAAAAAAATCAAGGTTTCGAATGGCAAAAGTTAACTGGGAAGAGATAAGAAACAAATATATCTATGGAATTGAGAAAGATGGGAAGTTAGAGTTTCCTACTATTCAGGATTTAGCAGATGAGTGTAATATTGCTCGTGAAACTATTTCAAGGCGTTCTTCTAAAGAGGGTTGGGCAAAAGCAAGAAGTGATTATATCACGGAAAGAGCACAAAAGCGTCACGAAAAAGCTATTGAACATTTTGCAGATGAATTAATTCCTTTTGACACTGATTTATTTGAGAAAGCTAAAAGAATATCGAAAAAAATAGACGCGCTTATTGAAAAAATAGAAAAACCCAATGATAGTTTTATTCTCACAAACACACTTAAGCAGTTAAAAGAAGTTGAAGATTCTTTGGTAGGAGAGGTCACGGTAAAAAGTGATAGAGCAAAAGATATTGAGCGAGCCCTTGAAGAACTTAGATGCTCGCTTGAATCTCTTAAAGACGACGATATATGAAAACCCGTACATTCCGCACAAGCCCACAGTCAAACAAGCGCAGTTTCTCATGTCCCTTGACCTTGAGCTTCTTTATGGTGGGGCTGCGGGTGGTGGGAAGTCTGATGCTCTCCTTATGGCGGCTTTACAGTTTATTGAATATCCGAACTACAACGCACTTTTGCTCAGAAAGACTTACCAGGAACTCGCGCTTCCAGAAGCGATTATGGATAGATCTATGCAGTGGCTCGAGAAAACTGATGCAAAATGGTACGCAAAAGAGTACAGGTGGCAGTTTCCAAGTGGAGCTAATTTGACTTTTGGTTATTTGCA
>JAAYVN010000013.1 GCA_012517155.1 Ignavibacteriales bacterium
GCTGTAAACATCAAAGCCCCACACCGAAACTATGAAAGGGTGGAAGCCGGAAAGCGAACCCAGCAAACCATAACTTGAAGCAAGGTGTGCATGCATAATATCCGGTTTTACTTTACGCAGGAGTGATTTTAATTTCGGCAGTGCCAGCAGATAACGTAGTTTTGCAAAACTTCCAAAGCTCTTTGCATTAAGCGAAGCAGGCAGCCCGAAACTGAAAGTTTGGATATCCCGGTTAAACTGTGAAGTATCCGATTCGACAAAGCCGGCGACTATAACCTCCACCCCCCGGTCTGCAAGAGCATTAGCCCATTTAATCGTATGCGCCGAATTAAGCGCTGCCAGCAGTAGTACTTTCATACGATTATTGAATCACCTTAAGATATTTTTCAGAAAGAGTTTTATAATCATAATGCTCAATCACATGCAATTTTCCCCTTTCCCCCATCAATTGTCTCTCCTCACCGGTCATATTCATCAGCGTCAGCACCGCATCAGCAGCAGCTTTCGGATCCTCCGCAGGGCATGAAATTCCGCACTCCCCTTCCGCCACTAGATCATTCCCCGCATTTTGGCATTGGATCACGGGTTTTCCCTGAATCATATATTCATACAACTTATTGGTATTCACGCCGAACTGATAAAGCTTCAACTTCTTAAACGCAATAAAAAGTACATCCATTGAAGATAGGAATGCAGGCACAGCCTCCTTGGGAATGCGCCCATAAAACACGGCATGCACATTATTTTTCCTTCTGTTAAGTTCCATCATTTTTTCCTTGTCGGGACCATCCCCAACAATTAAAAATGCCACCTTCTCCTGTTGCAATAGTGCCGCGGTATCAATCAGTTGATCAAGGCAGTTTTGCTGGCTGATATAACCGGCATACCCAACAAGAAAAAATCCCAGAGATTTGTACGTTTCAATAATTTTCCCCAGATCCTCAGGCAGGGGCAGATTACTTTCCCTCCAGGATTCAATGTCAATCCCGTTAGGGATCATCGCATATCGGCTTAAAGGCAATTTATACTTCTGCATATGCGTAAAACCATTCGGCAGAACACAAACAACCTTATCCGTATATTTATATATAAACTTTTCAGTAACTGAAAGAAAATAAATAAAGGGATGATAGTGAGAATATCCAAAAAGCTCAATCAGCGACAGAGGTTGAATATCAGGGATTTCATACACCAATTTTGCTTTAGCAAACCGCGCAATAAGAAAAGCGGGATAAAAGTCAAGCAGATAAGTAGAAGAAGCAATTACGAAATCAGGTTTAATCCTGCGTGCAAGCCGTTTGGCTGCAAAAGTAAGCCGTAGGATGAAAAGCATAAAGCAAAAAAGCCGGGCAACACCAATCCCCTCATAAGCAGGAGTTTTAATCCAGTAATAGTCAACGTTATCTATTTTATCCATTTGTAAATTCGTCTTTACATCAGGCTGAGTATGACGCGTATGAACAAAAGAAGCAGCAACTATTGAAGATTTATTCCCCGCCGTTGCCCAATTCTTGCACAAATAATAGGGACGCAATTCCATTCCAAACTCTTTCGAGCCGGCAAAATTATTAATATAAAGAATATTCATCAATCGATTAGTATAATCATAGTTGTCGGAAAAATCAGAGAAAATAACTTTTTTTCAAAATATAAAAATAACCTTTTTACACGAAATATCATTGATAAACTTTCATAGAAGTTTCAGAGTGGAGAAGGAAGGAAGTTCAGTTTGCTTCGCTGCTATTAGGATCGTTTACAGTGTTTTTTAACATTCTTAACATATATAAGAGAAATGCAATTCCGACAGAGATCCAGACAAGCCAGCTGTAACAGTGATGCATCTTGACAGTCTTTGAGTGAAATTAATTCCTCGTAATCTTCTTACCTTTTTCTTCCGACTTCTGTCTCCTTCTCAACAAAAAAACAACCTAGCCTCTTTTCACCCTTCCCTTCTGCTTCCCTTCTTCTTCCCTTCTGCTTCCCTTCTGCTTCCCTTCC
>JAAYVN010000014.1 GCA_012517155.1 Ignavibacteriales bacterium
AAATTCACAATTAAGTTAATTAAAGTTCCCAGACCGGTAGAGTAGGCAGGAATCTTAGAGTTAAGAGTTGAATTACAAATTATACCTGTCAAGTGATTCAAAAATACTCCGGGAATTGCAAGTGTTAATAGTTGCAAATAAATAGAAGATTCACTGTATTTTATACCAAAAAGAAGAACCAATAATGGATTGGAGAGAAAATAGAAAAAAAATATTAACAGAAAGGAAACAATTAAAATATATTTATAGTAGTACTGAAATTTCTCAGCAGCTATCCTTTTATTTATAGTGTACTGAGCGGAGATTTTTGTGTATTCTGGAATCAATAAAGTTGTAGAAATAATTTGTAGGTTTCTAAAAATTGTATATGCCACGGCGTAAAAAGCAACTGAATTCAAGTCAATCAACTTTTCTAATATTAAGATATCGACTCTGTCACTAATAGTAATAAAAATAAGACCAATACCGATAGGGAAACTGTTTTTTATTGTTCTATTTAAGACCAGTGGGTTCCAAGTAAAATGGAATGATCTAAGCAAATTCTTCAAATTAGTCATTAAAATTGCTAACTGAATAAATAAAATCACGATTAACAACAAAAGGAAATAATGTAGTCCAGAATTGAGTAAATAAAGCAAAACTAACAAAACAAAGAAAACAAGTCGTGAAGATATACTGGCTTTTAAAACATGTCCAAAATTTGACATCCCGTAATAAATGCTTTGAAAGAATAGATTGAAATTTATAAAATATGGAATTATTGCAATCATAAGTAAAAGAATTAAATCTGATGTTAAGCGAGAGTTGAAATATATCAGCGGCAAAAGAAGATATAGCGGTAGAACCATAATTTTAATAGTAAGGGAGCTATTAAAAATATCTTGAATATTGATATTTCTTGCAATCTCACGTTGAATCAGGAAGGGTAATCCTAACTCCAGGAATGGACTTACTATATTGACAAAAGCAAAAATAGTAATTACAATTCCATATTTTTCGACTGAGAGCAACCTAGCTAAAATCAGATAAAAAAGAAAAAAGGTAATTCTTTCAAAGAAAGTAATAATAAAATAGTAGGTTGAGTCTTTATTTATAGCATTAATTTTCACAAATATCTGAGATATAAATTTTTACTCTTCATCTTCTTGCCAGCCATAGAATGGGATTCTGGTTAGTCCGTTGGTTCCAGATTTCGAAATGGAGAATGTTGCCTTCCAGGCTCTCTCCAATTCTGCCTATTACTTTGCCCGGACCGACTACTTCTCCCTCGGTTACGTAAATGTCAGAAATATGTCCGTAGACACTTCTGAATTCATTCTTGTGCGTGAGGATTACTACGCTCCCATATCCGGGGAGCCAGTTTATTACTGAGACTACTCCTTCGGCTACTGCCCTCACATTCAGGTCCCCTGAGGCTTTTATGTCAATTCCATAGTTGATTGTAACGGTATTGAGTTTTTCGTTAAGGTTTTCGCCAAAATCTCTTAGAATAGTTCCTTTGTTTACCGGCCAACTTAGTCTCCCCTTCAGGTTTTCAAATGAGCCGAATTTACTGGTTACGTCAAAGTACTGGGGGAGATTGTCCGATTCTCCTGAATTTTTGTCTTTATCTTTTGATAAGTTCTTTGAATTCTTTTTCCTTACACTTTCTTCAATCAGTTTGGCAATCATATTCCGGATTTGCTGTTCCGCTCGCTTTTTTGCATCAAGTTCCTTCTTAAGACTGGCTTTATCATTTTTAATTTTTGAAATAAGCTTCCTTTTTTGTGATATATTTGTCTCCAGTACTTTTTCTTCTTTTTCTTTTTGTGCAATCAGAAGAGTCTTTTCCTTTTTTTCAGTTTCAAGGTGGTTCCTTTGCAGTGACAAACGGACTTTATTCCGGTTTATTCTGTCAATATCCATCTTACGTTGTTCTGAGATTTTCGATAAATATTTATAACGCATAAGAGCCTGCTGAAGTGAGGATGAATTCAGCAAATATGATAATTTATTTGTAAAAGTTCCTTTGTAAACCGATACAACGTATTGAGCATATGTTTGTTTTAACTGTTCAATATTTTTTTCCAGACGGGTAACATCTTGTTCCAACCCGTGAATAGCATGCTCCTTTTCAGTTACTTCAGATCTGACAGACCGAAGAAGTTTACTAAGCAGATGAGTCTGCTGATTATATTTCTCAATCAGTTCATAATTCTTTTTTTCTTTAATTTCATTAGTGCGGATTTCCTTGCTTAGCGATTCAATTTCAATTTTCAACCGGTTTAGTTCCTTTTGACGAGCCGAGATTTCTTTCTGCTGGGGGTATGTTTCGAATTGCATAAGAAATGCTATCAACACCAAAAGCAGGAGATTAGTGAGATAATTTCCCGAAACCCTGAAGAAATCCAAACTAGAATTTAACTCTGTCCGCATCATCCGGAATTTTAAAGTCTATGAAAATGTTACGTTTGTTAATTTGAATGTTATTATACTCAATATTAAGTGCCTGTTTCCTTGCATTGTTTTTAAGCGAAATCTTATAAGGAACGGCAACTGACTCAAGTATTCCAAAAGAGGAATATTTTCCCTCGAGTGTTGGATTGTTTTTACTATCTTTAAGTGTAAAATCGGTAATTCCCAGATCCCTAACATCAATAACATAAGTTGCACTTGTCCTATTCAGCGAGTCAATATAAGTCAGTATATACTTATCATACTCAATTTTGTAGTTATCCGGTTCTTTGTATAGTCTCTCGGACATATTAATAGATCCTATAAATGCATCAACCAGATCTGAGAGTTGCAGGTCAATCTTAAAAATACTCTTTAAAATATTATCGTTAACACTTCCTTCGTAAGCAGTATTGTTTAACGATTCATAAAACACATAGTTTTTCTTGGAAATCAGTATCTGGGCGAGTTCAATACCAAAAGGACCATAGAAAGTTACATAAACTGAATCGGGTTTGGAAAGGACCACCCGGAAAGTAGTAGAGTTCTGGATTTCCGGAGTATTCAGGTGGAGTGTTCCTTTCCCTTCAAAAGTTTTCACCTTTCTTCTGTTTACTTCCATTTTGTTGACCAACCGGTCAGCAGGTAAAATTTCAATATCGTCTGTTGGTTTGGATGGTATGCATCCGGAAAACCAGTTTACGACAAAAAATAGAATGAATATAAATAACAGTTTAACGGTATTTTTCAAATTTCACCTTTCTCAATTTTTGATTTAATAGAAATATTGTCTGCTTCCAGTTCCAAAGCTTTTTTCCAGTACTCAATGGCTTTCTGCCTGTTCCCCATTTTGAAATAAACATCCCCCAAGTGGTCTAGTATTACAGATTTATCACCACCAATTTTCAGGGACTTATATATATATTCCCTGGCTTTTTCATAATTACCCATTTTGTAGCATACCCAACCGTAAGTGTCCAGGTAGGATGAATTATCCGGCTCAGCTTCAAGCGCTTTAGTAATCATTTCAAGTGCGAGACCAAGATTTTCGCCTCGCTTAGAGAGAGAATATGCATAGTTATTAAGAACAAGTGCATTGGAAGAATCAATACTTAAAGCAAGCAGATAAACACTATCGCAATTAGCCCAATCCTCCTCACCGTCATATATTAATCCCAGCGTTCCCAATAAATCAACGTTTTCAGGTTGAACTCTTAGTGCAGCGTTTAAATATTTAATTGCTCCAGGAGTATCCTTAAGGCGGCTAAGGGTATATCCGTATGAGGAAAGAGCATTAACATCATTCGGATCAAGTTCAACGGCCTTTGCAAGGTAAGGTTTTGCAGACCCGTAGTTATCAATCTGAGAATACGATATCCCCAAAATCAGATTAATTGTAAAATCCTCCGGGAACTTTTCGACTCCACGCTTAAGAACTTCTATGGTTTCGTTGTATCGCTTAATGTCGAAAAGAAGTCCGCCAAGTCTTATCCACGCTTCCGGATTCCAGGGGGCAAGTTCAGTGACTTTATCAAAGTGATTAATAGCTTTTTCTGTTTCTCCCTTTCTGAATGCAATAACGCCAAGATACATCTTTGTCATCCAATCTGTGCTGTCTTCGTTCAGAGTATTAAACAGGGTCTCTGCATAAGGGAGAAGCAGAGTATCTTGTACCGACTCTTCAAAGAAAGCTGCTGCAATTCTTATTTTTATGTCATGCGGCACATCTGATCTGGTAAGAAGATAGCGATACTCTTCAGAGGCTTTTTTCCATTCTTTCTGAATAACAAAAAGATGAGCTCTTTTTTCTCTTGCATCTATATCCTCAGGGAAAGATAAAATAACATCGTTTAGAATGTCGCTCGCTTTATCGTACTGTTTATCCTTTATATAAAACTCGGCTATCAATTTCTTCAGCGGTACATTAGAAGGATCAAGCTCAAGCAAACTGGTCATGTGGTTAATGGCTTGTGTAGTATTTCCCAGACGCTCGTAAAGTTCTGAGATACGTATCAGCACACTCCACTCGTTACCGATTAAATCCAAAAGTTTTTCGTATATTTCAATAGCTTTTAGTGGTCTTTTTGTTTCATAAAGCCTGGCAAGATCATAGTAAGCATTAACCGAAGAGGAGTCTAAAGAAATAATCCTCTCAAGAGTCAGTATTGCGGAATCATATTGTTTTGCGGATTTATAAATTTCCTGTAAAAGATTAAGATAATCAAGGTTTGTGCTGTCCAGTTCTACTGATTTTTTTGAGTTTTGCAAAGCAAGGGATAGTTTTTGCAAATAAAAATAGTTCTTGGCAAGTTGATAGTATATTCCCGACTGGGGGTCATATTGAAGGGCTTCCTGAAATTCAATGATTGCCATTGAAAAATCTCCCTTGGATTCTGCAGCCATTCCGTCAAGGAAATGGTTCATGGCTAGTTGCTGTCTGTCTATCTTAACCGAAAGACTGTCTGTAGTTTGTTCGTTTTTTGTTGTATCACCGGATGAACTGCATCCCAGCACTAATAGCGGTACGGCAAAAAGCATCAGGTATTTTATGTATAATTCAAAACTTTTCATAGAATAATTTATTGCAAATAATTGTAACTTACAAGGTAAATAAGAAAAAAGAAAAAGGCATTCCACGGCTAAATGTGAACGGAATAAATCCGTAAAAATTAATGGAAATACTAATTACAAAAATAGTTAATTCTAATGGATATATTTGACTTTGGATTCTCATATATGTGGGAATTTGATCAGGAATTCATTCACCTCCTTGAGAAAGAATTTCATCAAAACAGCCTTTCAACTTTTATTATATCCGATCACAATGTTGACGAGGTTACCGAGCTGGTCAAAGACCGTAAACTTCGCTTTAATGTATATTTGGACAGAGCGTGGGATGTTGATGAGCGTTTTGAGAAATTAGGCAAGGAACTGCAAAAAAGAAAAAGCTTATTTCTTAACTCATATGCTAATGTTCTGCATGCTATTGATAAAGCCACAATGCATCTTGAGTTCATTACGGCCGGACTCTATGTTCCTTATTCGATAATAATTCCCCCTCATAGTGAGAGGGAGGATATCTTGATTTCGGTAAGTGACCTTGCCAGACTGGGCAGACCGTTTATCATAAAACCTTGCAACACTACGGGAGGGGGAGTGGGGGTAGTTACCGGAGCCGAATCACTTCAGGAAATATTTACAGAGCGGGTTACAAATAGTGATGACAAGTATTTGCTGCAGGAAAAAATTTATCCACGTTACCTTGACGGCAAGCGTGCATGGTTTAGGTGCTTCTGGGTAATTGATGAAGTTATCCCCACATGGTGGGATGATCAAACTCATCTGTATCTGCCTCTTACTCGTCAGGAAATAAAGGACTATAAACTCAATAAGTTGTTTACTATTACAAAAACAATTGCTTCCGTAACCGGACTTGAGTTTTTCTCTACAGAAATTGTTCTTTCGGAAAAAGATCAGCTGGTTGTAATAGATTATGTAAACGATCAATGTGATCTCCGCTTTCAAACTAATCACCCGGATGGTGTTCCTATGATAATTTTGGAAAGAATTGTGACTAAATTCAGGATCTTTACAAAAAATCAAAAAAAAAGAATTAATATAAGATAGACTGATGTTTAAGACAGAGATAGTAATAATCCTTGTTCTTGTCGCTTTGATTATCGTGCTTGCGGGATATCACTATATTTTCCATATTTATGAAATTGATTACAGAATTAATCCTGAATACCTTTATGCGGATTATTCTTCCGAAGTTACAATTGAGGTTATTCCTGTTAACTCACTTGGTTTCAGAGCCCCGTTCAGAAATCCCAAAACAAAAATTTCCGTTGAAGAGGGAAAAGATTTAGTGGAAATTGTCAGGTATGATAAGGATGAGTCTGTATTGGTTCTGCGCTCATTGGGACAAACCGGTATAGTCACTGTCAGGATTGTCTCCGAATACTCAATATTTCCATCAGTTATTGAATTCAAAATAATACCGGCATCAGCAGAAGCAACTTTACCTGAAGTAAAACGAGTAACCTGATTTTAAGAAGTATTTGATAATTTCATAAAAATCAACTATTTTTGAACATCTAATAGAATTAAGATATTTGCGTGAGTAGTTTATGAGAAAAATAATTTTCCTTTTATCATTTCTGGTTGTTAATATATTCCCGCAGGGAACTGCCGGTGAGGAAGCTAAATTTCAATATCGATACCTGATTGATATGCCATCCAGCGGTATTCTCGAGAAAGGATATGTGGCGGTTACAAATGATGTTATGCCAGCCGGTGTTCTTATCTCACGCATGGAAGTTGGCGTTTTTGATGGACTTTGCTTCGGCATTTCATATGGTGGAGAAAATATTATCGGTTCGGGAAATCCGCGATGGTTCAATCTTCCGGGTGTTAATGTGCGTTTTAAATTGTTCGATGAAGCCATAGCTCTTCCTTCAATTACTTTAGGATTTGATTCTCAGGGGAAGGGAAAATATCTAGATTCCACAAACAGATATTCTGTTAAATCTCCCGGTTTTTTTGCAACTGCAACTAAGAACTATGAAGTGCTTGGTTATCTTAGTTTGCATGGATCAGTTAATTATTCTCTCGAGCACTCGGATGGTGATAACTTTGTAAATTTCATGGTGGGTGTGGAGAAAACCATTGGTAAAAGAGTCTCCCTCCTTCTTGAATATGACTTCGCGTTTAATGATAATAACACCGATCACTATGGCGCCGGCGCAGGTTATTGCAATTTTGGAGTTCGATGGTCACTTGGAGATGGTCTTACCCTGGGACTTGATCTGAGGGATCTATTTAGCAATCAGAAGCTTACTCCCGGATCGGCAGATAGGGCGATAAGACTCGAATATATAAGAGCTATTTTCTAAAACGAATATAGGAATCCTGCTGTCATAACATTGTTGCGGGCAATTGTATATTCTCCGCAGAGTGTTATAAACTCGTATTTGAGTGATATTCCCAACACTGTACCAAGACTGTTTTTTCCTTTGAAATTCTTTGAGATATATCTGCTTCCTTTAAGTAGCGGATTGGCACTATTTATATCACCCGGAATATAATAGTTGACACTTCCCCTTGTCATTTCATATATAATATTTGCATATAGGGATAATTTCCCGTAAGTTTCACCCACCTGTGCTGAAAAAGCGAAATTTGTTGACTTCAGATAGTCCGAGATATTAAAATTACTGGAAGATATTCCCAGGGTAAGATCAAATGGAAAACGTTTGAAGAAAAATTGATTAACGTTTGCTCTTATGCCTAAGGAGGTCAAAAGAATATTCTCATCGGCAAAACTTAGCTGCGGGAATATCTTTAAATAAAGTTCCATATGCTCATAAGATGCAGATATGAACAGCATTAAGTGGGATAACATATTAATATTGTAACCGTCCGGATATGTGTACTTAAGCCCTCCGCTTCCTGAAAATACTGTTCCTTTCTGACCCAATATTGACGCACTACTCCCGCCCGAAATCCCACCGTAACCGGCAGGTTTGAATATCCGCTCGCTGCCTGTTGGATACATGGCGAATCCCTTCAGTGCGATGGAAATTTCCATTTCTTTGTCAATTTCTGTTTTGTAACCCGTACCGGTATTTGCAGCATTGCTCAGTGCCGTTACAATAGGGATTAAATAGGGAACAACATCATATTCATCCAGTAAGCCAAGCCTCTGACCAAGTTGAGCGAAAGCCTGGAAGTTAATAATCAGAAAAAGTATACAAAGTTTTTGAAATGCGTGAAAACTATTCATTTTTTAAAATTAGTTTAATCTGATATTGCTAATATAAATCAATTTAGCGAAAAAATAGTTGTTTAAATCCACTATTTGAAGTATTTTTGAGCATTAAATTTCTATATTTTCTGCCCCGGTAGCTCAGTATGGATAGAGCGACGGTTTCCTAAACCGCAGGTCGGAGGTTCGAATCCTCTCCGGGGTACGAATAAAAAAATCTCCCATTTACCTTCATCTTCAATAAATCAGACAATCGCCAGCTACCTCTTATAGCTTTCCTTTTCTTGATCCCAAAGCTAATTTAGAGAATCAAGTGCCATATGTTTATGTTAGGTTAGTTATTACAACTTTAACAGTGCGAGGGTTTTACCAGTTAACTTGTTTAGTGACTACTGTTTCTTTGCTAAATTAAACGTTCCCGCCACCGTTATCGTATCATTTGAAATGCGAATAACCTGAAAATTGAAATTTCCCGTTACCGTATCATTACTCCTTTGTCCGGTTATCGTACCTTTAGGGGAATTCGAATTGACATTTATCGTAAAACTATTGTTCTGAAGCTCAGCAATTCCAGCACTGTTCTCACTCGAGGTGGTCTCAGTAGCTGTTCCTCCAAGTACCGGATAAGTAAATGATACACTATACTTTAAAATATATCTCTTCCCGCTAATGTCCCCAATCTTTATGGAGCAGTTCTTTCCCTGATCTGAACTTCCTTCATATTCAGTCACATTTGTTGGACCTGATGGATTTACTACTTCGTCTTCTTTATCACAGCCTGTGAAAAAAATCACACTTATAATAAATATAAATAAAACTGATTTCATTGTTTACCTGTCGTTTAATTAATTATTCTTAACAATTGAAAAATACGAATCTTTACTCAAAAAGATTTCTTTTTAGTTAAGTTTTTTGTAATAAAGAGATTGTACGAAGAGTAAGTTTTCCTTAGTCTCACCGGCTCATCCAATCTATTTAAGCTTATTTCAGCAATACCATTTTCCCTGCTAGTAAATGGTTTCCGTATGTGATTGTATAAATATAATTACCCGAAGCAACTCTGTTTCCGGAATCATCTTTACCGTCCCATATTGCTTCATAGGTACCGCTGTTTGGTATTCCGATAATTAGTGCTTTAACTAATTCTCCTGACGAATTGTATATCTTTATTAATACATATGGATCACTGACTTTGTTGATCCTGAACATGATTTTCGTTGAAGGATTAAATGGATTTGGATAATTCCCGATCAACACCAGGTTGTCAGGTATCCCGGTGTTATCTTTTTCTGATTTTTCCTCGATTCCCGATGGTCCACCCCCGCCGCTAAAACTTGTGAACGGACTGATTACTCCATAAGCAAGACTTAACTGTGTAATCATTCCCTTGATTTCCAGTGCAGTGGGGGAATCGGGTGGAAAGCTATAATACATAACCAGTAAATATTCAATTTTTAACTTAGCCCAGATCTTGGTAAGAAACTGATAATTGGTATTATTTGTATCACTTAGGGTAATTTGGTATTCATATGAAAGTGACTGTCCAAATGCGTTTCCTTTCATAAGCACGTTAACGGAATTTGCATTTCCGTATCTTCCGCAAACAAGTAATTGCTGCCCCTTATATAAGTTGGGTAATGGGTTTGGATAAACTTCTGTTATAATATTCGGCGTGAATGTGATTTTTGTATTTAGTAAAACAGGATTTCTGATTGTATTGTAAAAGTCTGTTATACGTGAATATAGCTCATCATCACCAAGGAACTCGGCTATCCCGTTGTGCTGCGCTGATATTAATGTTAATAATTGGGTGTTTACATCACTTCCTATACCAAAGCAAAAAATAGTAATATTTGTATCAACCTGCTGAGTCATATTGTTTATTTGGTTTAGTATTGCATCAGTAGATGTCAGTCCCCATGTGGCTTGACCATCGGTTAGGAAAATAATTATTTTAGCTGAACTGTCTGAACTTCCGGAGAATTGAGGTATCGCAGAAGTAAAGGCTCCGCTAATATCCGTCATCCCTCTGGCATATAGACCGGAAATATAGTTCAATGCAGCTTGTCGGTTATCCGGATTATTCGCTACATGTGTTGGTTTGAAGGATGTAATCACATCGTCAAAATCTATTAAGTTAAACTTATCCCCCTCATTAAAATTTTGTACAATGTACGTTGCTGCATTTTTTGCCTGCTCCATCTTTTCTCCTCCCATGCTTCCCGACCTGTCTATAATTAGCGTAAATACTTTCGGTATTGCCTCAATTGTTGGACTTGGACTTGGCTCCGCAATAAAAAGTAAAAAACCTTTTCCAAGTGAATCCGGGAGTAATGTATCCGGTATCACAGTACTGTAATCATATAAACCCAGCTGCGCAAGATTTAGACTGTATTTAATCTCGTAGTTTTTGTCCGCATCGTGATTGCTTATTCTGCATTCTATATATGCATTGTTTCCTGTGTTTGTTAGTATTTGTGGAACATGACTTACAAACATTATGCTGTCAATTGTTCTGGGAGACGTTAGTGTGAATTTTATTTCCTGAAATTCAAGTAAACTAGCTTGTATTGAACGGTAATCGTTAGGGTAAGTGAAAAATACATTCCCCCCTTTGTACTTCAGTAATTGTACATATGTGAGTTCTACAATTAACAGTGAATCTGCTTTTAAAGTATCAGGGATGTTGAAAAACAGGGGAGAGGATCCCAGAAAGTTTTTAAGGATCAGATTAACTGTCCCTCCCCCCATAGTTGTGTCTTGAGGCTGAGGACTGAAAACGGCATTCTTCCATATCCCGTTAATTTTCCACTTTAATCCTGTGGCGCTTGCTCCTTCAGGCAAGGGAAATGCATAAAATATAATATGATTGGTTCCTTGTTGATTCTTAAAAACTTGCGTGGTTGTTATTGTGGCGATTTGGCTTTCAACATTGACTGATACACCGCTCGAAAGAAGTCTTAGATAGACTCCTGTTTGTGGGTTAATGACCCCCACTCCGTTGGAAAATATTACGGAGGAAAAAATAAAAACAAGTAGAATGGTCAATTTTTTCATTCATTTCTCGAAATAAATAAAATTATAATTTATAATAATAAAAATATGAAAAAGCATCAAATATCAAAATACTATTATTTGTTATTATTTCGTCGGATCATGAACTTAAACTATTCCTGATTTGTTATATTATCAGATAAAACAATCTTATTATAAATAAAATCAAGGAAAATTATGGCAGAATCATATAATCATGAATTATTAAAAGACTCAATTGTGTATCAGGAAGGTTCAATCGTCAGCAAACAGATAATTAAGAAACCAAATGGAAATATTACCCTCTTTGCTTTCGCAAAGGATGAATCATTAACAGAACATACTTCTCCATACGAAGCAGTGGTATATATGGCGGATGGCGAAATGGAAATAAAAATAGGCGGCGAACCGGTTATTGTTAAAACCGGGGAGATTCTTGTTATGCCTGCAAATATTCCTCACGGACTAAAGGCGCTAAGCCAGGCAAAAATGCTCTTGACCATGATTAAGTAAAAAAAAATCCCGTTGTAAAACGGGATTTATTTTAAGTTATTTGCTTTGTTCTTCCGGATATAAAACTACCTTTAAATACCTCTCCTTATTAAGATACTCCCCGGCAGCATCCTTGATATCTTTTACTGAAAGATTTTCAACCCAGTTATCATATTCCAGAATCTGTTCCGGATTATCTTTGTACATTAAATAATTGAAAAGCATCCCAACCCAAAATGCATTCTGTTTCAAGCGTGTTTCTCTTGTTCTTCTTTGCGTCTCTTTAACTTTATTGACTGTTTCTGTTCCGGGTCCATAGTTAATCAAACTGTCCAGTGTTTCAAATAAAACCTTCGTAAGTTCTTCAACTCTCCCCGGATTTGTTCCCCAGCTGATGGTTATCGTGTATTCTCCCTCCGGAATTCTCGAGGTGTTTCCGTTAACTCTTATTCCGTAAGTTCCCCCCTTTTCCTCACGGATTACTTCGCGTAAAGTTATGCTGAGTACATCCATCAGACTTTCAAAAGTGTATTCATTTTCTCTGTTCCATTCCATCTTCCCGTGAAAAACAATCCCGATATTACTTTTTTGTTCAATTCCTTTGTTGATTTTTTTCTCAACTATTCCCTCGGGCTTGGGCGAGTCAATTATCCTCCAGCTTTCTCTTCTGTTCAGAGTAGGTAAAGCTCCCAGATATTTTTCAATCAGACTTTTGCTTGCCTGAACATCAATGTTCCCTACCAGCAGGAAGGTGAAATCACTTGCGTCTGCAAAGCGCTCTTGGAAAAATTCCCTTGACGTAATTAAATTCATCTCATTAAGTATTTCAGGTATCCATGGTCTGCTCCTGAAATTATAGCTGTTAAGTGCATAAGTAAGTGTATCGCTGAAAGCTGTCTGTGGATCATTGCTTAGATTCTTTAAGTAATTCAGTGATTTCCCCTTATATGAAATAAATGCAGTCGAATCAAATCTTGGTTGTGTGAACCATAAATATATTTGCTGTAAAAAAGTCTCTAAGTCCTTAGGGCTGCAGTTTCCGCTCATTCCCTCAAAGTTGCTCTGAATGAATGGTGTAACTCTCGCAATCTTCCCTGCAAGTAATTTCAGTAAATCATCTTTCTTAAATTTGCCAAGGCCCGACTCATCAGCCAGTGTTGGTGCGGTTACAGCCGCTATATAGTCTTTATCCTCCGCTAAAGAAAGCCCTCCCGGACTGAATGCTCTCATCATTATTTCATCATTCTTGAAATCTGTCTTTTTCAGAATAACTCTAACCCCATTATTCAGCCTTAGTTCAGTGTAATCAAGTTTATCGTTTCTGGTTTCCTTAATCACTTTCCCCGGTTCTTTAATTTCTTTCACGAGCGGCTCATTTTGAACTAAATCCTTGTAAGGTTCTATTTTCTCACTTCCGATTCCATCAATTATTTTACTCATCTCTTTTTCAGTTGGTATAGCTACCCCTTCCTTGTCAGGCATACTTACCATTACTACTCTGTTCTCTTTGGTTAAGAATCCTGAGGCAACTTTGTTTACTTCGTCAAGAGTTATCTCTGAAAATAGTTTTTTATTGAGTGCATAGATGTCATCCTCACTCATTATCGGATTACCCAAAAGGTAATGATTTATATACTTTCCTACTATATTTGCAGATTCCTGTTTATCCTTCTCTGCAACCATCTGTTCATCCCGCCTTAGAAGTATTGCTTTAATTCTTTCCAGTTCACCGGGAGTAAAGCCGTGCATTCTTACTCTCTCAGCTTCTCTAAGTAAGGTCTCTAAACCCTTTTTAATCTCGCCGTCCTTTACTGCGGCGGCTAGCGAAAAAGCTTTAACTGTCTTCACTAAACTTGTGTTTCCTCCTCTGGCCTGAATGAACGGAGGGTCCGGTAGTCTCGAGAGTTCCTGGAATCTTATATTAAGCATTCCGGAAAAAAGGGAGGTTATGAGCTCTTCCTTATATTCTTCTATATTCGTTACTGGTTTTGCATCCCGTTTATTGTAAATTGAAACCACTGAATTAGTGGCTTCTTTATCGCTTGCTATGGCGAAAAGTGGTTCTTTGTTCTCAGGTACGGTAAAATTTTCCCTTACTCTTAAAAGTTCCGGTGATTTAATCCATCCAAAATTTTCCTTTATTAGTCTTTCTATCTTATTGCCGTCAAAATCACCCACTGCTACAACTGCCATAAGATCCGGACGGTACCAGTCTTTATAGAAATCAATTAAAGTCTGATGTTCAAAGTTCGTTATTACATCAATATCGCCAATAGTCAGTCTTTCGGCATAACGGGAGTCTTTGAAAATAATTGGCAATTGCTTATCAAGCATTCTCATATTTGCACCTCTTCCCAGGCGCCATTCTTCTGTAATAACTCCTCGTTCTTTTTCTATTTCAACCGGATCAAATGATAGATTTGCAGCCCAATCCTGCAGCACTAAAAAAGCTTTTGAAAGTATCTCATCCTGGTCTGTTGGCACCTGCAGCATATAAACCGTCTCGTCAAAACTTGTGTATGCATTTAACTCCGGACCAAATTTTACTCCTATGGATTCAAGGTAGCTTATTAGTTCATTCTTCTTAAAGTTCTTACTGCCGTTAAAAGCCATATGTTCAACAAAGTGAGCAAGTCCTCGTTGGTTATTGTTCTCAAGCACCGATCCGGCATTTACAACAAGCCTTAATTCGCATCGCTTCTCAGGTTTTCTGTTTTCTTGGATGTAATAGGTTAACCCGTTGTCCAGTTTTCCGGTTTTCACTCGTTTGTCAATGGGTAACTTTGTTATCTGAGCTTCGATTGCATTAGCAAATACGTATATCAGGGCAAGAATAATTATGATTGTATTTTTCATCATTTTTCCTAAATAGTAATCTGCAAATTTAAAAATAAATTTCGATATTTTTATAGTATATTTAAGTGGTATTAATATTAATTTTAGCAGGTGGTTTATGAAAGTGATAATATCTGTTATCTTCTTAATAACAATAAACACTATATCATTGGGTCAAAAAGATTTGAAAACGGTTCCCTCGGTCGACTTAAAAAAATATGCGGGTTTGTGGTATGAATATTCGAAATTACCAAATAAGTTCCAGTCACAATGTATTTCCGGGACTACTGCCCAGTATAAACTTCTCCCGGATGGCAATATTGAGGTATTAAATACTTGCATTGATGAGGACGGTGAAAAGGACTACGTTAAAGGTATAGCCAGGATTGTTGATAAAAAAAATTTCACTAAACTTGAGGTAAGCTTTTTCAGTATTCTGGGTTGGCGGCCCATCTGGGGAGACTACTGGGTTATCGGACTGGGAAAGGATTATGAATATTCTGTGGTCGGCACCCCGAGCCGTAAATATGGCTGGATACTCTCTAGATCACCTGACCTTTCCTCGGAACAACTGGCTGAAATAAACAAGATTCTGATCGAGCAGGGGTACGATCCTAAAAAGTTCGTTAAGTCAAAACACTAAATTATTACAGATCGGAAATGGTGTCAATTCCCGATGGCATCGGGAGATAAAACTGGACTTTCTGTATCTGACCGTTTTTCTTTATTAGTTTTTCAACTCGCTTGTTAATTAGTACACTATGCTCGATGTGAATGTCATCCTCTATTATCGAACCGAATATGTAGCTTGTTCCTTTAACCAGTACATTCTTCCCTATTCGTAACGGATATTCATCGCTGCCGGTCATATTCACGCTCGACTCGATCTTTGTATTTTCCCCGATTTCAATATTTCCTTTTATTATATCTCCCCAAAGTATTTCTACATTATTCCCGATCCTGAATTTCTGTGTTGGGAATGTCGACAGCAGAACATTTTCCCATACTGTCACGTTCTTGCCGAAAATTACGTTCCCTTGAACAACCACGTTTCTTTTTAATGTTAGGTTGTAATTCAGATCCACTCCTTTCCCTATATATACTCCCTTCCCTAAGTGTATATCCAGAGGTTCTCCTTTTGTGTCTTGGTTAAGTATCGTCTCCACTACCTCGTCGTGAATAAAGAAATCGTCCGGATCCTCAATCTCAATAATATTCTTAATCTTATTATATACGTTTTGTCTGTAAACTTTCTCCATCTCCTTCAGAACGGCTTTGTCGTTAAAGCCCATTAGCACATATTGCTCTTTAGGACTTGATGCGGAAACATTATATCCCTGCTTATTGAAAAGCGCTATCAGATCGGTTATGTATATTTCATTCTGCGAGTTTTCGCTCTTGATTGAGTGGATTAATTCGGTTAGTTTCTTATAATCGAAGGCATATACACCGCTGTTGTATTCATTAATTTTTAGCAGCTCATCTTTTGTGAAACTATAGTGCCTTCCTTTGTAGGAAGTGATATAAGGTTTATCGTCATGAAGCGCAAGAATATCTTTATGTTCAATAATCTCTATCACATTTCCGGCGTCCGTGGATTTTTTCCCCTCTGCATCTTTGTCTTTAACTCTTACAATTCTGCCGTAGTAATTCGCTTCAACCGGACCCTCATAGATCCCTGTCAACACCATCATATCACTCTTGGATTCTCTGAACTTATCTCGGAATTCTGTCATTGTTCTTTTGTCCAGTAATCCCATATCCCCGGGTAATACAAAAACAGTACCATTGAATTTTGTTTCATCAATTCTTTCTAGCCCTACCTGAACTGCGTGACCCGTCCCTTTTTGGATTTCCTGATACGCAAACTGGGTTCTTTCCCTATTGCCTATAACCTGCATAACGTCTGGTGCTTTAATTCCGACAACCACTACACTGTTTATGCCCGGAATTCCTGCCGAACATGCATTATACACTCTCTCGACTGATGACACTCCCCATATATTATGCAACATCTTGGATTTCTGACTCTTTATTCTCTTTCCGTGACCCGCAGCTAAAATTATTGCCACATCATTTTGTGTATAATCAGGTTCAGTGCTTATCTTCTCACACAAAGCATAAACTTCTTTAGCCATTTCTGTTTGCATACTTTATCTCTTTCAATTATTAGAATTGTAAATTTAAGAAAAGGGGAGTAATATTCAAATAAGAATTATCGGCTCTGTGCCAAACTTTGCCTTTTGGCTTCTTCCATTTGGCTGATTTTCTCTACTAACAGATTGGCACTCGCTTCATCGGTCATAAGTTCCCTTAACGTTAGCTTGCTTAGTATCGAGTCCACCGATGTCTGTATTGCCCTCCATACAGATCTTATAGAGCAGTCAATACTGTTCGTGCAGATTGTCTCCTGTCCTGAATAATCATGACAGAATGAGGTCTTAAATAGTTTTCCCCCTAATTTTTCAAGTACGTCGGATATTTTTATTAATTCCGGTATCCTCGTTAATTTATAGCCGCCTGACTGTCCCCGTGCACTGTCAATAAATCCACCCAGCCTCAACACTCGGAGTATTTTGGCAGTGTTTGCCTGAGATAAGCCTTCAAGCTGGCTTATCTCAGGAATTGTTAATCCGTTCGGAGAATGCGACTGCGCAATCCTTAACAGTATCCTCAATCCGTATTCTTCCTGTGCGGTAAATTTCATTTTAACCCTTGTTTAAAGGAATCTGTGAACTGCAGATTTGTGCGTGACTCAGCTTTGCAAATTCTTCCGGTGATATCGATGGTCCTTCCCCTGAGCATAATTCGTCAAACACTCCGGTTAGTGTTTTCGCAACTTCATTCGCCGTATATCCTTCAATTCCAAATCTTGGTATAAAGTGAATTAGATTCCCGTTTTTAAAAAATGCAATGCTTGGAGATGAAGCAGGGAAGTCCTTGATATAACTTCTCACTTTTTCAACTGCTTCTCTTTCCTGTCCTGCAAATACAGTGTAATTTTCATCCGGTATTATTTTATTCTGTAGTGCTGACGCCACTCCCGGTCTTGCTGATCCCGCAGCACATCCGCAAACAGAATTGATTACTACCATTATGGTTTTATCATTCTTCTGCTCAATTGCTGCTTCAACCTCTGCCGGTGTCAGCAACTCTTTTATTCCTAGTGCCGTTAGTTCATCCCTCATCGGTTGAACGGCAGTCTGGTCATATAATGGTCCTTTATTCATTGTGAACATTTTAGCCTCTCTTGTCTTTGTTTATAGAAATCCCAGCTCCACCTTTGCCACTTCGCTCATCATATCCTGATCCCATGGCGGATCCCACACAACACTTACTTTAACACTTTTTAATTCTTTTATTCCTTTTAGTTTCTTCTCTACATCAACAGGCAGAGACTCAGCAACCGGACACATCGGGGAAGTGAGTGTCATCTTTACATGTAAGTTCTTATCTTTATCAAAATTTACTTCATATACCAGTCCCAACTCCCAGATATCCACCGGTATCTCCGGGTCATAACACGTCTTTAATGTGTTAATTACTTTTTCCTGCAGTTCTTCGTAGCTGATCTCGCTCATCTCTTATTCCGTTGTAATTGATTGTTCTTCATTCTTTAATGCAGCGTTCAATGTATGCCATGCAAGGCTCGCACACTTCACCCTTGCCGGAAATTCCTTCACTCCCTGAAATATTGCTAGCTTCCCCAGTTGCTCCATTTCAGCTTCGCTAATTTCCACTCCGGTCACAAGTTTCTGGAATTTGTCAAATATCTCCTCCGCTTCCTCTATTTTCTTCCCCTTGACTATCGTTGTCATTAGAGATGCCGAAGATTTGGATATAGCACATCCGCTCCCTTGAAACGATACTTCTTTTATCATATTATTTTCATCTACTAAAACATAAATGTCTATATGATCTCCGCATAGTGGATTAAATCCTTCTGCAAAATGGTTTGCTTCTTCTAATTTCTTGAAGTTCCTCGGCGTCTTGTTATGGTCGAGTATTACTTGCTGGTATAATTCTCTTAGTTCCTGGTCCATTATCCGAACACCTCATATACTTTCTTTATCGAATTTACTGCATAATCAATTTCTTCTCGTGTATTGTATATTCCCAGGGATAATCGCGCAGTCGCTGGTACTCCGAATCTGTCCATTACTGGCTGTGTGCAGTGATGTCCGGTTCTTATCGCAATTCCCTCAAAATCAAGTATTGTTCCGATATCGTGCGGATGGATTCCCTCAAGTATAAACGAAATTATTCCCGTCTTCTCTTTTGCATTCCCTATTATCGTAAGTCCGGGAAATGAGTTCCTGAATTTTTCATGTGCGTACTCCGAAAGTTCATGCTCATAATTGAACAGATTCTCCGTATCTAATCCATTCATGTAATCAATCGCTGTCCCCAATCCTATTACTCCTACAATATTCGGTGTACCCGCTTCAAATTTGTAAGGCAATGTATTGTACTTTGTCTTTTCGAAAGTGACTTTGCTTATCATATCTCCGCCACCCTGATATGGGGGCATCTGTTCCAGCAGTCTTTGCTTTCCGTAAAGTACTCCTACTCCCGTAGGACCATAAAGTTTGTGTCCGGAAAATACATAAAAATCACAATCAAGATCCTGTACGTCAACTTTTGAGTGCTGTATTCCTTGCGCTCCGTCAATTAGCACGGGAATATCTTTCTCATGTGCAATCTCTGCAATCTTCTTTACCGGATTAATGGTCCCCAGTGAATTGGATATGTGAACTATGGATACCAGTTTTGTCCTTGGCGAGAGCAACTTCTCATACTCTTCCATTATCAGCTCACCGTCGTCATTAATTGGTATTACTTTTAATTTTGCTCCGGTAGTCTCGCATAAAATCTGCCACGGCACTATGTTCGAATGGTGCTCCATGTATGAGATTAATATCTCATCCCCCTCTTTTATAAATGCTCTCCCGAATGAACTCGCAACCAGATTAATCGAATCTGTCGTTCCTTTTGTGAATATAATCTCCGATAGCTTCTTTGCATTTATAAACTTAAGTACTTTTTCCCTTGCCGCTTCGTACTCCGATGTCGCTTTCTGACTAAGTAAATGAACACCCCTATGGATATTCGAATTCGTTTCAAGATAATACTCGGCAACCTTGTCTATTACCGCTTTCGGTTTATGAGTGGTTGCTGCATTGTCAAAATAAACAAGTGGTTTATTATGGACAAGTGTCTGGAGAATGGGAAAATCTTCCCGTATCTTCTTTATGTTTAAGGTTGTTTCCATTATATCCTTACTCTCCGTTGCTCTTCTCATTGTGTGGTAGTTAAGATAGAGCAGGTGTCAATAGTTTTTCTGAAAGTATAACTTCAAGTTTGTCCCTCACCAATGGTAGCTGAATCGAGTGCACTGCATCACTTGCAAATGCGTATATCAGTGTTGCAAGTGCTTCCTTATGCGAAAATCCTCTCGACTTTAGATAAAATAATGCATCCTTGTCAAGCTGTCCGACTGTTGCTCCGTGAGTGCATTTTACATCGTCCGCAAAAATCTCTAACTGTGGCTTTGCATTTACTAACGCACTGTCAGAAAGTATAATGTTTTTGTTCTCCTGAAAAGCATTCGTTTTTTGTGCATCCTGCTTGACAAATATTTTACCATTAAACACTATCCTCGAGCTGTCATCAAGTATGCTTTTGTATAACTGATGACTGTTACAGTGCGGCTCAAGATGATTGATTAGTGTGTGGTTGTCTATATGCTGTGTCCCCTTCGATAGTGCCAGCCCGTTTAATGTAGTTTCGGTTTCTTTTCCGTTTAGATGAATATTAAGATTATTCCTTACTAGCGAGCCTCCGAAATTTACATTGTATCCTGCATAGTGGCTACCCCGTTTCTGGTTTACCTCAAGTGTGCTTATATGAAAACTGTTTCTTGTCTCATCCTGCACCTTGGTATGCTCAATCGAACCATACTCATCAACTTTTACTATTGTAAATGTGTTAGTAAAATATGGTGTTTCATTCAGACCGGCGTATGTCTCGATTAATTTTACCGATGCATGCTTCCCTACGATAAAAACATTCCTCGGATTTGTGACGGTCTCTTTATCCGCACTCGTAACGTAAATTATCTGGATAGGGGAGTCCACTACCGCATCATCATTCACTTTAATGTACGTTCCGTCCATCATGAATGCCGTATTCAGTGAACTGAAAATATCTGCATCTTTGTCCAATATCTCAAGTGCGAAATTTATGGCTTCGTCCTTACCGCTCTTGATTGCCTTCACCAATGGCATGATTTCAAGTTTGCCTTCCAGCTTGCTCAGGTCGGATAGCTTTTCATAATACTTTCCGTTAACAAATACTAACGTCGAGTAAATGCTTTCATCATACAGATACTTTTCAATATCTTCTTTGCTAATATCCACAATCCCGGAGTTGGGATCGAATCGGTAGTTTAGCAGTGGTTTCACGCTTGTGTACTTCCACTCCTCATTTCTGTGTGTGGGGAATTCTAGCATGCTGAATTTCTCGAATCCCTTCTTCCTTACTAAGTGCAGGGGAGAGGTGGATTCTCCGTTAAGCGATTTCTCAAAACGAATAAAAGAATCGCCAAACCATTGTTTTACTGTTTTATCGTCCATTTAGTATCCTCTGCTTAACTCTTTTTTGCGTTATATTCTTCAATTACCCAGTCGTATCCCCGTTCCTCAAGTTCGTGAGCAAGTGTCTTGTCACCGGATTTAATTATTTTTCCCTGATAAAGCACATGCACAAAATCAGGGACAATATAATTCAGAAGTCTCTGATAGTGTGTTACCAATACTATCGCATTCTCTTCCGATTTGATTTTATTAACTCCCTTGGCAACTGTGCGTAATGCATCAATGTCCAGTCCGCTGTCTGTCTCATCTAAAATCGCCAGCTTTGGGTCTATCACCGCCATCTGGAATATCTCGTTCTTCTTCTTCTCTCCCCCGGAAAATCCTTCGTTCACTGATCTGCTTAATAGATCCTGAGGCATCTCCACCATCGCCATCTTCTTTTTGATTAAAGTCAGGAACTCCATTGCGTCAAGTTCCTCCTCTCCTCTGTATTTGCGGATTGAGTTCAGAGAATTCTTTAAGAGATTTGTATTCGATACTCCCGGGATTTCAATCGGATACTGGAAAGCAAGAAATAATCCCTCGCATGCCCGGTCTTCTGTCGAAAGCTCCAAAAGATCTTTCCCTTCAAACAAAACCTCCCCTCCGGTTACTTCATACTCCTCACGCCCCGCTAACACTTGCGCCAGCGTGCTTTTCCCTGAACCGTTTGGACCCATTATTGCATGAACTTCCCCTTTATTAACTTCTAAATTAATTCCCTTCAGAATATCTTTCCCCTCTATACTTACCTTCAAATCTTTTATTACCAGCATATTTATCCTTTTTTCATTTTTCATTTATTACTTTGTACCTTTATTCTCCTGTCTCTCCGTCCCTGTTATCCCACACTTCCTTCCAGGCTCACGCTCAAAAGCTTCTGTGCCTCAACTGCAAACTCCATTGGCAGCTCGCGGAATACTTCCTTGCAATATCCGTTAACTATCAGATTAACCGCATCCTCTGTCGAAAGCCCTCGCTGATTCAGATAGAATATCTGATCCTCTCCGATCTTTGAAGTGGTTGCCTCATGTTCAACAATTGCTGTCGGATTGTTGATATCCAGATATGGAAAAGTGTGCGCTCCGCATTTATCTCCTATCAGCAGTGAATCACACTGCGAAAAATTCCTCGCCCTCTCTGCATTCTTGCTTACTTTTACAAGCCCTCTGTAAGAGTTGTTACTTTTTCCGGCTGAAATTCCTTTCGAAACTATCGTGCTTCGTGTATTCTTTCCGAGATGAACCATCTTGGTCCCTGTGTCTGCCTGCTGATAATTATTCGTTAATGCTACCGAGTAAAATTCTCCGATTGAATTATCTCCCATTAGGATACAGCTCGGGTATTTCCACGTAATTGCGGAGCCCGTCTCCACCTGCGTCCAGGAGATTTTGGAATTATTTCCTTTGCAGATTCCCCGTTTAGTTACAAAGTTATAAATTCCTCCCTTTCCTTCTTTGTCTCCGGCATACCAGTTCTGAACAGTCGAATATTTGATTTGCGCATTTTCCATTGCTACCAACTCAACCACCGCTGCGTGCAGCTGATTTTCATCTCTCATCGGTGCCGTGCACCCTTCCAGATAACTTACATAAGCTCCCTCATCAGCCACAATTAATGTTCTTTCAAACTGTCCAGTGTTTGCTGCATTAATTCGGAAATAAGTGCTTAGTTCCATCGGACACCTTACCCCCTTGGGGATATACACAAAAGAACCGTCACTGAACACTGCAGAATTAAGTGCGGCAAAATAATTATCCTGTGCTGGCACTACCGAGCCAAGATATTTCTTTACCAGATCCGGATGCTCTCTTACCGCCTCCGAGAATGAACAAAATATTATCCCCAGCTCGGCAAGTTTATCCTTGAAAGTGGTTGCTACAGACGCACTGTCAAACACCGCATCCACTGCCACTCCCGAAAGCTTCTTCTGCTCCTCAAGTGAAATTCCCAGTTTTTCAAACGTCTTCAGTATTTCCGGATCGACCTCTTCCAGACTCTCCAGCTGCTTCGTCTTCTTAGGTGCTGAATAATAAATTATATCCTGGTAGTCAATGTTTGCATACTGAACATTAGGCCACCGGGGTTCCTTCATCTTCAGCCATGCTCTGTAAGATTTCAACCTCCACTCAAGCATCCACTCAGGTTCTTCCTTCTTTTGGGAAATTGTTCGGATTACATCCTCGTTCAAACCCTTTGGAAGTGTATCCGACTCAATATCCGATACAAAACCATACTTATACTCGCGATTCGCAAGTTCCTCTAATTCATTTTTCTCAGTTGTGCTCATACTTAATATTTATTTTAATTTAATCTTCAAATCTATACAATCTATACAAAAAAGTCAAGATTAAAGTTCCCAAAAACGAATTTTTTTAGCTGCTATTTGTAATTATGGGGAGGAAAAGCGCCAGGTTATGATATCTTCTGCCCGGGGAAGGGTTGAGTACGCATTCAGAGGCAAGGTAGAGGCAAGTTAGGGGCAACCCTGGGGAGGTTCCGCCGCAGCGGAGGTTGAGGTAAAGGTTAAGAGAAAACAGAGGACAGAAGATAATGGTTAATTGTAAATGGTAAATAGGTTAAAAGAATTCAGGGGGTGTGTTATT
>JAAYVN010000121.1 GCA_012517155.1 Ignavibacteriales bacterium
ATTTCATAATAGTCCTCAGGCGAGATGGACTAAGAGATTTCAGCCATGGGTTCTTAGATATTTTGAAGAATTTGAGACAAGGTCAGAAGCCGTAATCAGAGAAAATGAATTAAAAAGGCAAAAAAGTATAAAAAGGTACTTGGAAAGCCAAAACCTCTGACTTGGCAGAGTCATCCCGACCAGTCGGGATTGGTCGCGGGTTCGAGTCCCGTCTCCCGCTCAATGAAATACTTTGTGTATATTCTAGAGAGCAAGTCGAGAGACAGATTTTATATTGGATCGACTGAAAATCTTGATAAAAGGGTTCTAGAAAAAGAATAAGTTCATAGAAATTTTTAATAAAAGCTGACGTAGCTCAGTTGGTAGAGCACATCCTTGGTAAGGATGAGGTCACCGGTTCAATCCCGGTCGTCAGCTCACACTAAAGGAAAAGTTATGAGAGAAATAATCACATTAGAATGCACGGAGTGTAAAAGAAGAAATTACACAACGACAAAGAACAAGAGAAACCACCCAAATAGGGTTGAGTTTAAGAAATATTGCCGTTGGGATAAAAAGCACACGATGCATAAGGAAACGAAATAAATAAGAGATACGTGCGTGGCTCAATTGGCAGAGCAGCGGTCTCCAAAACCGCAGGTTGGGGGTTCGAGTCCCTCCGCACGTGCTCAACTAACTTATAAAACAAAAGTATGAAACAAAAAATAATTGATTTTGTAAACGACATAGTTCGTGAAATGAAAAAGGTTACTTGGCCATCCAAAGATGAGTTAAAAGAATCGACCAATATAGTAATAGTAACTTGTCTCGTATTTGCCGTTGTTACATATATAGTCGACATGGCCATTACTTTCGTATTTAAGGGCATTTTCTAAGGTTAAAATGGAACAGAAATGGTATGTAATCCGGACTTTTTCGGGTCACGAACAAAAAGTTAAGACGATGATGGAAGCCGAGCTGAAGGATAATGAAAAACTGAGGGCTAAAATCAGTGAGATTCTCGTTCCTATTGAGAAGGTTTTGGAAGTCAAGGATGGAAAGAAAAGGACAAAGACGAAGAATTTTTTTCCGGGGTATATTCTGATTCAGGCGGATTTAGACCTTTTGGTTAAAGATTTTATACTAAATACACCAAGCGTAATGGGGTTTCTGGGCACTAGAACTACTCCCAATCCATTGCAGCCTGAAGAAGTAAAAAGAATTGTGGGGAGAATTGCCAAGGATGAAGGGGAAGAAAGAATGGAAACCATCTATCGTATCGGCGATATTGTTAAAATAATTGATGGTCCATTTAATAATTTCACGGGGACTATTGAAGAAGTTAATGAAGAAAAAATGAAAATTAAAGTACTTGTCTCTATATTTGGAAGGAAAACGCCTGTAGAGATAGATTATGTACAGGCAGAGTTAGAAAAGTAATATTAAGGATTAAATAAAATGGCAAAGAAAATAAGCGGATATATTAAATTACAAATTCCCGCAGGGAAGGCAAATCCCTCACCACCGGTAGGTCCTGCTCTGGGTCAAAAAGGTGTTAATATTATGGAGTTCTGCAAGCAATTCAATGGAAGAACTGCAGACAAAGAAGGTTTAATAATACCAGTAGTAATTACGGTATATACGGATAAATCGTTCACATTTATTACGAAAACCCCTCCTGCAGCAGTTTTATTGAAGAGAGCAGCAAATGTTCAGAGAGGTTCAGCCGAGCCTAATAAAACTAAAGTTGCGAAAGTAACCAAAGCACAGGTTGAGGAAATCGCAAAACTGAAGATGCCGGATCTTAATGCAAACGACATACAGCATGCTATGAGCATGGTTGCCGGAACTGCCAGAAGTATGGGAATTACAGTAGAGGATTAATTAAAAAAGGTATTTGAATATGAAAATGTCCAAAAGAATGAAGGCTTTAAAGGCTATAACCGACAGAAAAAAAGAGCATACTCTTGCGGAAGCCATAGACTTTTTAAAGAATAATTCAAAAGTTAAATTTGTTGAATCATTAGACTGCGCAGTAAGACTTGGAGTAGATCCAAGACATGCAGACCAGATGGTCAGGGGTACTGTATCGTTACCTCACGGAACGGGTAAGCAAGTAAAAGTGCTTGCTATCTGTAAGGGTCCCAAAATTCAGGAAGCACTTGATGCGGGTGCTGATCATGCGGGTTTTGAAGATTATCTTGAAAAGATTAAAGAAGGTTGGGCAGATGTTGATGTGGTTATAGCTACACCTGATTCAATGGCCGAATTGGGAAAGTTAGGTAAAATTCTTGGACCCAAAGGATTAATGCCTAATCCAAAGAGCGGTACAGTCACAATGGATGTTGCCAAAGCTGTAAAAGAAGTGAAAGCAGGTAAGATAGAGTTCAGAGTGGATAAAACTGGTATAGTTCATACTTCTCTTGGCAACCTGTCTTTTGAGACAACCCAATTAGTAGAAAATGCCCAGTCATTTCTAAATACTATTCAAAAACTGAAACCTTCAAGTGCAAAAGGTCAGTATGTAAAGACAATATATTTATCAAGTACAATGGGTGTTGGTTTAAGTATTAAGAGAGACGAAATATTAGCTCAATAAGTTTATTACGCACAAAATAAATAATAAATACGCTTCAAGCCGATATCAGGATTAACGATTCGATACGGGAGTAAAATGAACAAAGCAGAAAAAAACGAAATAGTACAAGAAGTAGCCGAATTAATAAAAGCTTCATCGGCTGTTTATCTTGTTGATTATGCCGGAATAAATGTGGAGGATATTACAAAACTCCGCAGAGAATTCCGAAAGGAAGAGGTTAGCTATAGGGTGGTTAAAAACACCTTGTTTAGGCGAGCCTTGGTGGAAGCCGGAAAATATGAGAAGTTAGGAGACAATTTAGTCGGAATGACGGGATATATTTTTGCGACTTCCAATCCTATTGCCCCTGCAAAAATCATCAAAAAATACAATGATGATAGCAAAAAACTCACATTAAAAGGATGCTATATAGATAAGGCATATTATGATGGCAGTAAACTGAATGAATTAGCTTCATTGCCGACAAAGCCTGAAATAGTAGCAGGAATTTTGGGAAGTATAAATGCGCCGGTTTCCGGTATTGTTGGAGCAATAAACGCGGTTATGAGAGAATTAGTCAGTGTTATTGATGAAATTTCCAAAAAAGAAGCCGCATAAAGATAATTAATAATTTTATTAAGGAGAAAAAAATGTCAGAAAAAGTAACAGAACTAGTTGAAAAAATTAAAGCGTTAACATTAGTTGAGGCTGCAGAATTAAAGAAAGCTCTGGAAGATGAATTCGGAGTAACAGCAGCTGCTCCAATGATGGTAGGTGCAATGGCTCCGGCAGCAGGTGCGGCAGCTCCGGTTGAAGAGAAGACAGAATTTGATGTTGTTCTTGCAGGTGCAGGCGATAAGAAAATTAACGTTATCAAAGTGGTAAGAGCACATACAGGTTTGGGTCTTAAGGAAGCAAAAGATCTGGTTGACGGTGCTCCTCAAAAGGTAAAAGAGGGAGTATCAAAAGACGAAGCTCAGAAAATCAAAAAAGAACTGGAAGAAGCAGGCGCAGCTGTAGAGATAAAGTAATTTCTGAAATAACAGATATTACTCATCCCGGCAGATATCATTTTTAAGTGATAAGGCGGATAAGTCCGTCTTATCGCTTTTTGCATTTTTTAGTGCATTAATTTGTTTTGGTTAAAGTTTAAGATTTAATTTTTGGAGGACCCAGTTTGGATAACACAAGAATTTCCTTCGGCAAGATAGAACCTGTTTTAGCAATTCCGGATTTGCTTGCAATACAAAAAGATTCATTTGAAGAGTTTCTTCAGTTACATGTTCACCCGTCACAAAGGGAGAATATAGGGCTGCAAGCAGTATTTACATCGAACTTCCCGATTTTTGACAATAAAGAGAATTACCGGCTAGATTTCATTGAGTATTATATAGAGCGGCCACGTTATTCTATGATAGAATGCCTTGAAAAGGGACTAACATATGCCGCACCTTTAAAGGCTAAATTACGTTTGTCTACGAAAGATCCGGATACCAATGAATTTGTAAACTCTGTTGAGCAGGAAGTGTATCTTGGGAATTTGCCGTTTATGACGGATAAAGCCACCTTTATTATTAATGGTGCAGAAAGAGTCATTGTTACTCAGTTGCACAGATCCCCGGGTGTTGCATTTAGCCAAACCGTTCACCCAAACGGTACCCCTCTTTACACAGCCCGTATTATTCCATTTAAGGGCTCGTGGGTAGAATTTGCTACTGATATTAATCATATATTGTATGTTTATATAGACCGCAGAAAAAAGTTTCCCTCAACAACATTATTAAGAGCATTAGGTTTTGTGACGGAAGATGAAATTTTACAACTTTTTGACTTATATGAAGAGGTAGACGTCACAAAAGAAGATCCGTCCAAGTATATTGGCCGTTACATTGGTAGCGATGTGTTTGATATGTCGACCGGCGAAATTTTCCTTCCCAGAGAGAGTCAATTGGAGGAAGAACACCTGGAGAAAATTAAAGAAGCAGAAGTAGAGAGTATTAAGTTCATTAAGGAAAAAACGAATGTTGAACAAGATTTAATTCTTAATACACTAAAGAAAGATGCGTCTCACACAAAGGAAGAAGCACTCTTTGCAATTTACAGGCAATTAAGAACTGGCGAAGCACCTGATCTGGAAACTGCTCAAGGACTGATTGATAAATTATTCTTTAATGATAAAAGATACGACCTTGGTGAAGTTGGCCGACACAGAATGAACGATAAACTCAATCTCAACATACCTGAGACCACTACGATTCTGACAACGCAAGACATTATTGAGATAATGAAATATTTGATGCGTTTAAAGGATGGGGAGGAATCCTATGATGATATAGATCATCTTGGAAACCGAAGAGTCAGAACAGTTGGAGAACAGTTGCAACAGCAGTTCAACGTTGGAATTGCAAGAATGTCCAGAACTATCAAAGAGCGAATGAACATCAGGGATGCCGAGAACTTTACACCTCAGGATTTGGTAAACGCAAGGACTATAAGTAGCGTAATCAATACATTTTTTGGTACAAATCAGCTTTCGCAATTTATGGATCAAACAAATCCATTAGCAGAATTGACACATAAACGAAGAATGTCAGCTCTTGGACCGGGTGGATTGACGCGCGAGAGAGCCGGTTTTGAGGTTCGAGACGTTCATTATACCCATTATGGAAGACTGTGTCCAATTGAAACACCGGAAGGTCCGAACATCGGATTGATTTCATCTCTTACAATCTATGCGAAGGTTAACCGTTATGGGTTTCTTGAAACGCCCTATAGAAAAGTTGTAAATGGTGTGGTAACTGATGAAATAGAATATTTAACTGCAGATCAGGAAGATTTTTATACAATAGCTCAGGCAAATGCACCACTTGAAAAGAATAAATTTGTGAACGAAAGAGTAAAATCAAGGCTGAAAGGCGAATTCCCGATTGTACCTCCTGCGAACGTACAATATATGGATGTTGCACCGGCACAGATTGTGAGTGCGGCTGCTGCTCTGATTCCATTCCTTGAACACGATGACGCCAACAGGGCGCTCATGGGTTCAAACATGCAGCGTCAGGCAGTTCCTTTGCTTCGACCTGAGGCGCCTATAGTTGGTACTGGTTTCGAGAGAAAAGTAGCACTGGACTCAAGAGCAATGTTCGTAGCCGAAGGAGATGGAATTGTTGAATATGTGGATGCGAACAAAATAGTTGTCAGATATGATTTGGATCCAAAGTCCCCTGAATTTGCAACAAGTTTTGAAGATAAAAAAATAGTTACTTATACGTTGACCAAGTTCGCCGGAACTAATCAGGAGACATGTGTAAATCACAAACCGATTGTTGAAATGGGTCAAAAAGTCAAGAAGGGAGATATCCTTTCTGATGGGTGTTCAACAGATATAGGAGATCTTGCGTTAGGAAGAAATGTTCTGGTTGCATTCATGCCATGGAGAGGTTATAACTTCGAAGATGCTATTATTCTTAATGAAAGATTAGTTGCTGATGACAGTTTTACTTCTTTGCATATTGAGGAATTTGAACTGCAGGTAAGGGAAACAAAACGTGGTGAGGAAGAGTTAACAAGAGAAATACCTAATGTAAGTGAAGAAACAGTAAAAAATTTGGATGAAAACGGTATTGTACGTGTCGGTGCCGAAGTTAAGGAAGGTGATATCCTTATTGGGAAAATTACTCCCAAAGGTGAAACGGATCCTTCGCCAGAAGAAAAACTGTTAAGGGCAATATTTGGAGACAAAGCAGGCGATGTTAAAGATGCATCGCTAAAGGCACCTCCAGGATTGAGGGGTACTGTTATTAAAACAAGACTGTTCACAAGAAAGAAAAAAGAGAGCGAATCGAAAAAAGCCGAGAAAAAACAGCTGGAATTAATAGAAAAGAATTACAAAAGTAATTTGAGTAGGCTTTATAAGATTTTTGTTGAAAAACTCACAAATATTTGCGTTGGTAACCAGACAACAGGTATTAGAAACCTTGAGGGAGCCGCAGTCGTGAAAAGCGGAACTACCATAAAGGAAACAACATTTACTGGCATGGAAGATATTGCTAAACTTGATTACACCCTAAACTGGTTCGAAAACAAGAAAACGAACAAACTCATCAAAACTCTTTTTAGTAATTATTTTGAAGCGATAACGGATGTAGAAGAAGAGTTTAAAAGAGAAAAAATCAAGCTTCAAATGGGTGATGAATTGCCACCGGGAATTGTTCAACTTGCTAAAGTATATGTGGCCAAGAAACGCAAGATTTCCGTTGGTGATAAAATGGCGGGAAGACACGGAAATAAAGGCGTTGTTGCAAAAATTGTTGCGGCAGAAGATATGCCCTTCCTTCCTGATGGAACGCCGGTTGATATAGTTCTCAATCCTCTTGGAGTGCCTTCGCGAATGAACCTGGGACAGTTATACGAAACAGCTTTAGGCTGGGTAGGACAAAGACTTGGAGTTAAGTTTGCTACACCAATATTCGATGGTGCTAAGGTAGAGGAAATTGATGATTGGCTTGAAAAAGCAGGTTTGGAAAGGGGAAGTAAAACGGATTTATATGACGGAAGGACAGGAGAATCATTTCACCAGAAGGTTACTTGTGGTTACATATATATGCTAAAATTAGGACACCTTGTGGACGATAAAATACACGCGAGATCTATTGGGCCATATTCTCTTATCACTCAGCAACCTCTCGGAGGTAAGGCACAGTTTGGCGGTCAGAGATTTGGAGAAATGGAAGTATGGGCTCTTGAAGGCTATGGCAGTTCCTATATTCTCCAGGAAATCCTGACGGTAAAAAGCGATGATGTTATGGGACGATCTAAAGTATATGAGGCTATTGTGAAGGGTGATAATCTTCCGGAGCCAAATGTTCCCGAAGCGTTTAACGTATTAATTAAAGAGCTTCAAGGCTTAGGTCTTGATGTGAAGATTGATTAAGTTAAACAAACAACAAAGAATTTAGGAGAATATAAATGTCATTTAGAATTCAGGAAAATCAGTTAAAAGAGATTACCAGTATAACGATTACATTAGCAAGTCCGGATGATATAATTTCAAGGTCCAGGGGGGAAGTAACAAAACCGGAAACAATTAATTATAGGACATACCGTCCCGAAAAAGATGGACTTTTCTGTGAGAAAATTTTTGGTCCCACAAGGGATTGGGAATGTTACTGTGGAAAGTATAAGAGGATCAGGTACAAGGGAATCATATGTGATCGTTGTGGCGTAGAGGTTACTCAGAAGAATGTACGTCGTGAAAGAATGGGTCACATTGGGCTTGCTGTTCCAATCGTACATATTTGGTTTTTTAAATCTTTGCCAAGTAAAATCGGTAATCTCTTGGGATTCAGTTCTAAGGAACTGGAAAGAATTATTTACTATGAATCTTATGTGGTATTAAACCCGGGTCCAACAGGTCTTTCTAAAAAGGACTTGATTTCGGAAGATCAGTATTTTGAAGTACTTAATTCACTTCCTCCGGGAAATGACAAATTGCCTGATACAGATCCAAGCAAATTTTATGCGAAAATAGGTGGTGAGGCTATCAAAGAGTTACTCAAGCATCTGAATATTGAGGTGTTATTCGACGAGTTAAGAGAACAGGTAAAAGTTGAGACGTCGCAGCAAAAGAAAGAGGAGTTATTAAAACGGCTTAAAGTTATCGAAGCATTCAGAGAAAAGGAAGGAAAACCGGCAAATAAACCTGAATGGATGGTCTTAAGCTATATACCGGTAATCCCACCCGAACTCAGACCTCTTGTTCCTCTTGAAGGTGGTAGATTTGCTACTAGCGATCTTAATGATCTTTACCGTAGAGTGATTATCAGGAATAATAGGTTGAAGAGACTGATTGATATCAAAGCACCGGAAGTAATTCTAAGAAATGAAAAAAGAATGCTTCAGGAAGCTGTTGATGCGTTATTTGATAACTCAAGAAGAGGAAGTGCGGTAAGAAGCGATAACAACAGACCTCTGAAATCCCTGAGCGATATGCTAAAGGGAAAGCAAGGAAGATTCAGACAGAACCTTCTGGGAAAGCGAGTTGATTATTCGGGTCGTTCTGTAATTGTTGTAGGACCGGAATTAAAATTACATCAGTGCGGACTGCCTAAGGATATGGCGGTTGAATTGTTCAAACCGTTTGTTATAAGAAAACTCAAAGAAAGAGGACATAATAAAACCGTAAAAAGTGCGAAAAAAGTTGTAGAGAGAAAAGATCCAATCATTTGGGAGATTCTCGAAAAACTAATTGACGGACATCCGGTTTTGCTAAACCGTGCTCCAACATTGCACAGATTAGGTATTCAAGCATTTCAACCGGTACTTATTGATGAAAAGGCAATTAGATTGCATCCAATGGTTTGTACCGCATTTAATGCGGATTTCGATGGTGATCAGATGGCGGTTCACGTTCCATTATCTTATGAAGCTCAGCTTGAGGCATCATTACTGATGTTAAGTAGTCACAATATACTGTCTCCTCAGAACGGTAATCCAATTGTAGTTCCAACACAGGATATAGTTCTGGGATGTCATTATCTGACCAAAAGAAAAGATGGTGATGTTGGAGAAGGAATGACTTTTTATTCACCCGAAGAAGTGATTATGGCGTATAACGCAAGAGTTGTAGGACTTCATGCAAGAATAAAAGTCAGAATAGAGGAGGAAATGATTGAGACAACAACCGGTAGGGTCATTTTCAATCAGATTGTTCCAAAAGAAATGGGATATTTTAACCAGGTTTTGATTAAGAAAACTTTTGGTGGATTTGTTGGCAAAATGTTCATGAAGATGGGGAATAAAGTTACAGCAAAATTCCTTGATGATCTAAAGGATCTGGGATTCCGTTATGCTACTGCCGGAGGTTTGTCCATTAGCTATAGTGACATGTTAATTCCAGAGGGTAAAGTGGATAAAATTGATAGCGCTAATCAGAAGGTTATGCAGATCCTTAATGAACACGAACAAGGCGTTATTACAGATACAGAGAGATATAATAAAATAATTGACGTATGGACACATACAACAAATGATGTGTCGAAAATCCTTATGGATAAACTTAGACAATCCGATAATGGGTTTAACTCAATTCACATGATGGTTGATTCCGGAGCTAGAGGATCAAGTGAACAGGTGCGTCAATTAGCCGGAATGAGAGGGCTTATGATGAAACCACAGAAGTCACTTACCGGGCAGGCAGGTGAAATTATTGAAAACCCAATTGTTGCAAACTTTAAAGAAGGATTATCAGTTTTAGAGTACTTCATTTCAACACACGGAGCAAGAAAAGGGCTTGCTGATACGGCATTAAAAACGGCTGATGCCGGATATTTAACCAGGAGATTGGTTGACGTTTCTCAAGATGTGATTATTACTGAAGTTGACTGCGGAACAATTCTTGGAATTGACATAACAGCGCTTAAAGATGTTGAGGAGGAAAGAGAACCACTTTCGGAACGAATTATCGGTCGTGTTGCCAAAGAAGATATTTATGATCCTAGAACAGATGAACTCATTGTTGAAGCCGGTAATATGATCAACGAGGATATAGCCAGGATTATTGAAGATGCCAATATAGAGACCGTTGGTATAAGAACTGTGTTGACCTGCGAGAGTAGACACGGAGTTTGTGCAAAGTGTTATGGAAGAAACCTGACTACAGGAAAGCTTGTTGAAGTCGGAGAAGCAGTTGGAGTGGTGGCTGCTCAGTCAATCGGAGAGCCTGGAACGCAGTTGACTCTGAGAACCTTTCACTATGGAGGTGCAGCTAGCAATATAGCTGTCCAGTCACAGGTTGAATCTACAACTGAGGGATATGTTAAGTTCAACAGAATTCAATATGTCGAGAAACAAACGTATGTTGGATCAGTGAAGGTTATAATCGGCAGAAGGGGCTCAATCGAGATAATTGATGAAAATGAATTCGTGGTTAAGCGTTATGATATACCATATGCGGCTGAACTTCTGGTTAACGAGGGTGAATATGTACAGAAACACAAAATTCTTTTTAACCATGATCCTTACAATTCAGCTATTCTGTCGGATATTAGCGGTAAGGTTAAGTTTGTTGATCTTATCGACAACAATACAATGCAGCAAATTGTAGATGACCAAACCGGACACGTACAGAAGGTAGTTGTAGAATCCAAAGATAAAAATCTTTCACCTAGCATTGTAATTGAAGCAGAGGACGGAACGTCCAAATCATTCAATATTCCCAACAGAGCATTTTTATCAGTGGAAGAAGGAGAAAGAATACCTGCAGGAACGATTTTAGCAAAGATTGCCAGATTGGCAACAAAGACCAAGGACATTACCGGAGGTCTGCCACGTGTTACAGAGTTATTCGAAGCACGAAGTCCACAAGAACCTGCTATCATTTCAGATATTGAAGGAATAGTAAAGTTTGGGGCCAGAAAGAAAGGATCCAGGGAAATTAGGATTCAATCAATTGATGATTCGACATTTGAGAAAAAATATAATGTTCCTTTATCTAAACATATTCTGGTTCAGGATGGGGATGAGGTCCCTGCAGGTGAAAAAATAACCGATGGACCTGTTAATCCGCATGATATTTTGAGGATAAAGGGACCAAATGCAGTACAAGAGTATTTGGTTAATGAGATCCAGGATGTTTATAGGCTCCAAGGAGTTAAGATAAATGACAAGCATATCGAGGTTATTGTGCGCCAGATGTTGCAGAAATTGAGAATAGTAAATCCGGGAGATACTAGATTTCTCGAAGAAGATACCGTCGATAAAGGAGAGGTTCTAGAAGAGAATAGAATAGTTGAAGCCTCAGAAGTTGTCGTTCATCCCGGAGACTATTCAAAGTTAAAAGTTGGTCAGTTGGTATCCAAGACAAAACTCAGGGAAATTAATGCAGAATTGAAGAAAAAGGGGAAAAAACAAATAGAGGTTAGAGACGGAATGCCGGCAACCTTTGAAAATATTCTGCTCGGCATAACAAGTGCGGCACTATCAACGGAAAGTTTCATATCAGCTGCATCGTTCCAAGAAACGACCAAGGTTTTAGCCAATGCTGCTATAGCCGCAAAGGTTGATTTGCTGAGGGGATTGAAAGAAAACGTTGTGATGGGGCAACTGATTCCTGCAGGAACCGGTTTGAAAAAGTACAGAAGTCTTAGGGTTTTAGGACTTCCAAAGGAGGAAATGGCTGAAATCGAACAAGAAAACACCTCCGGAGAGGCGAAAAATTAAAATATTTTAAAATATTTTAAATGTTTTCTTGACATAAATGTAAGATATAGCTATATTTGTAGTCTGAAATTTTTTTAATTATAAGAATCAAACGGAGTGATTTAGTGCCGACAATTAATCAGTTAGTCAGAAAAAGCAGGAAGGTGATTCTGGGAAAGAATAAAGCTCCCGCACTGGACGGTTGCCCTCAGAAGAGAGGAGTGTGCACAAGAGTGTATACAACCACTCCGAAGAAACCGAATTCAGCGTTGAGGAAGGTAGCCAGGGTCAGGCTAACGAATAATATTGAGGTGTCTGCATATATACCGGGAGAAGGTCATAATTTACAAGAGCACTCTATAGTACTAATCAGAGGTGGAAGAGTGAAGGATTTGCCGGGCGTAAGATATCACATTATACGTGGTACTCTTGATACAAGTGGGGTGGAAGACAGACGCCAGGGAAGGTCCAAGTATGGAGCTAAAAAACCGAAAGCTAAGTAAGAGTTATGAGAAAGAAAAGAGCAGAAAAAAGGTATATTAAACCAGACCCTAAGTATAACGAAATAATCGTTGCGAAGTTTATTAACTGTCTTATGTATGACGGTAAGAAATCAGTTGCACAGCAGATGGTTTATAAAGCTTTTGCAGTAATTGAAGAAAGAACGAGTAAACCCGGTTTAGAAGTATTTAAGAAAGCCATAGCGAACACCCAGCCAATAATCGAAGTAAGAAGCCGTAGAGTCGGTGGAGCAACATATCAGGTTCCTATGGAAGTCAGACCGGAGAGAAGATTAGCACTCGCAATCAGGTGGATCAGGACGAATTCAAGGTCGAGAAACGAGAAATCGATGTCCGCAAAATTAGCTGCCGAATTAATAGCCGCTTCAAACAATGAAGGCGCCTCGGTAAAGAAGAAAGAAGATACCCACAGAATGGCCGAAGCCAATAAGGCTTTTGCCCATTTCAAGTGGTGACAGAGTTACATTAAAATATAGATGAATAAATACCCGATAGAGAGAATACGTAATATTGGTATTATGGCTCATATCGATGCGGGTAAAACAACAACTACCGAAAGGATATTGTTTTATACCGGAAGACTACACCGAGTTGGTGAAGTGCACGATGGAGCCGCTACCATGGACTGGATGGAGCAGGAAAAAGAACGAGGGATTACTATAACATCTGCTGCTACTACTTGTTATTGGAAGGATAATAAAATTAATATTATAGATACGCCGGGTCATGTCGATTTTACAGCTGAAGTTGAGCGTTCTTTGAGAGTATTGGATGGTGCGGTAGCGCTTTTCTGCGCAGTCGGAGGAGTAGAACCGCAATCGGAAACTGTATGGAGACAGGCAGATAAGTATAAAGTTCCAAGAATTGCCTTTATTAATAAAATGGATAGAATTGGAGCTGACTACCTAGGTGCTGTCAATATGATTAGAGAAAGACTTGGATCCAATGCAATTCCTGTGACTCTTCCGGTTGGCGAAGGTGATATGTTTGCAGGAATCATTGATCTTATCCACTTTAGAGCAAAAATGTATATTGATGACGCTTCCGGAGTGAAGTTTGAAGATATTCCGGTTCCCCAGGATTTAATTCCTCAGGCGAATAAGTTAAGGACTGAAATGCTCGAGGCTGTATCTGATATTGATGATACATTATTAGAAAAATACCTTGAGGGAAAAGAAATCGCTGCTGAAGAAATAATACCTGTATTACGAAAGGCTACTTTGGAAGGTACAATAATACCAGTATTATGCGGATCTTCCTTTAAAAACAAAGGTATTCAGCAATTATTGGACTATATTGTTGATTTCCTCCCTAGTCCAAAAGATTTTTCGCATATTTCAGCTCATCATCAGCATATGAACAATGAGGTGGAGAGACGAATTTCTGAGGATGAGAAATTGACAGCGCTTGCTTTTAAGATTATGAACGATCCTTATGTCGGAAAACTTACATTTTTTAGGGTATATAGTGGAACCATAAAGTCGGGTTCGTATATTTTTAACTCTGTAAGCGGAAAAAAGGAAAGAATTAGCAGAGTTCTTGAGATGCATGCTAATCACAGATCAGACATTGACGAAGTGACCGCGGGAAATATAGCTGCTGCGGTTGGATTGAAACACACCAGAACCGGTGATACTTTATGCACTGAAGATGAAAAAGTAGTTCTTGAAAAAATAACCTTTCCTGAACCAGTGATTCAGATAGCTATCGAACCAAAAACAAAAGCGGATCAGGATAAATTATCGGATGTTCTCTCAAGACTGTCGGATGAAGATCCTACATTCAGGGTTAATGTAGATGAAGAAACAGGCCAAACTCTTATCAGTGGAATGGGGGAACTTCACCTTGAGATTTTAATAGACAGGATGAAGAGAGAATTCGGTCTCACTGCAAATGTTGGTAAACCGCAGGTAGCTTATAGGGAAACAATAAGACAGAGTGTTACAGCAGAAGGAAAGTTTGTAAAACAATCCGGTGGACGAGGAAAATTCGGTCATGTATGGATCGAATTAAGTCCAAATGAACCCGGTAAAGGTTATGAGTTTGAAAATGCTATAGTTGGTGGAGTTGTTCCTAAAGAGTATATACCATCGGTATCAGTAGGAATACAAGAAGCTATGCGAAATGGTGTTATTGCTGGATATCCTGTCGTTGATATAAAAGCAAAGCTCATAGATGGTTCGTACCACGAAGTGGATTCAGACGAAATATCCTTTAAAGTTGCTGGTTCGATGGCCTTTAAAGAAGCTGCAAAAAAAGCCAAACCCGTACTTCTTGAGCCGATAATGTCAATAGAAGTAATCACTCCAGAAGACTACCTGGGGGATGTGATGGGAGACATTAACTCCAGAAGAGGAAGAATAGAAGGATTCTCCGCCAGAAAAGATGCTCAAGTTATTAAAGCATTGGTTCCTCTTGCCGAAATGTTTGGATATGCGACTGTTCTGCGTTCCATGACTCAGGGAAGAGCAATTTATACAATGCAGTTTTCGCATTATGCTGATACACCCAAGAATATAGCTGATGAGTTTGCGGAAAAGATTTCAGGAAAAAAACAATAAAGAATTAATAATATATTTATCATAGGAGTAAATAAAAATGGCTAAAGAAAAATTTGATCGTAGTAAACCGCACGTCAACATCGGTACTATCGGACACGTTGATCATGGAAAAACAACTTTAACGGCTGCTATAACAATGGCGCTTGCTCTTAAAGGATTATCAGCAATCAGAACATTTGATTCAATTGATAATGCTCCTGAAGAAAGAGAAAGAGGAATTACTATTGCAACGGCACACGTTGAGTATTCAACAGCGAACAGACACTATGCACATGTGGACTGTCCGGGGCACGCAGATTATGTAAAGAACATGATCACAGGTGCAGCTCAGATGGACGGAGCAATCTTAGTTGTGGCAGCAACCGATGGACCTATGCCTCAAACACGCGAGCATATTCTTTTAGCCCGTCAGGTAGGTGTACCAAGAATAGTTGTATTCTTAAATAAAGTTGATGCTATGGATGACGCAGAGTTGGTTGATCTCGTTGAAATGGAGTTAAGAGAATTATTAACTAAATATGAATTCCCTGGAGATGATATTCCAATAATCAGAGGTTCAGCTTTAAAAGCATTAGAAGCCGGATCTTCTAACGCACCAACAGACGATCCTAGATATAATTGTATTTGGGAGCTTATGGATGCAGTTGACAGTTATGTCCAGATTCCGGAGAGAAGTGTGGATAAGCCCTTCCTTATGCCGGTTGAGGACGTATTTTCTATCACGGGACGAGGTACAGTTGCTACAGGTAGAGTTGAAAGAGGTCAAGTCAAGGTTCAGGAAGAAGTTGAACTGATCGGTCTTGGAATGCACAAAAAGACAGTCGTAACTGGTGTGGAAATGTTTAGAAAAGAGCTGGATGCAGCAATGGCTGGTGATAACGCAGGACTTTTATTAAGAGGTGTAGACAAAAAAGAAATCGAGAGAGGTATGGTTCTTGCTAAACCCGGATCAATTACTCCTCATAAGAGATTCGAAGGTTCTGTTTACATTCTCTCAAAAGATGAAGGTGGAAGGCATACACCATTTTTTAACGGGTACAGACCACAGTTCTATTTCAGAACAACTGACGTTACAGGGGTTGCAACATTACCTGAAGGAACCGAAATGGTTATGCCAGGTGACCGGGTAGAGCTTAAAATCGATCTTATTGCACCTATTGCAATGGAAGAAGGATTGAATTTTGCTATCCGTGAAGGTGGTAGAACAGTTGGTGCTGGACTGGTAACAAAAATAATTGAATAGGAAATAGTACGAAAATTGAGGGAGTAAAAAACTCCCTCAAAGCCTGAACAAGGCTTGTTTCTTAGAAATAATCAAGGAGTTTAATAAAGTGGCTGGTCAAAAGATAAGAATCAGATTAAAATCATACGATCATATATTGATAGATAAGTCGACAGAGAAGATAATAAAAACTGTACGAAGTACTGGAGCTGTGGTTTCAGGACCGATACCTCTTCCGACAAGGAAGACTATTTATACGGTGCTCAGATCACCGCATGTTGATAAAAAATCTCGTGAACAATTTGAGACCAGAGCGCACAAAAGAATCATTGATATTCATAATTCTAATACAAAAACAATTGATTCTTTAAGTAAGTTAGACATTCCTGCGGGAGTGGAAATAGAGATTAAGTTATAATGAATTTTGGAGTATTTATGCCTGGTTTAATCGGTAAAAAATTAGGAATGTCAAATATTTTCGACGATGCAGGCAATCGTATCCCTGTGACAATGATACAGGTAGGACCATGTAAGGTCGTGGGAGTTCGCACTGCAGAAAAAGAAGGTTATAATGCTGTTCAGCTCGGGTTTGGAGAAAAGAAAAAGAAGAATCTTGCCAAACCTCAGGTCACCTTTTATGATAAGAATAATCTCCCCTACTCGTCTGTGATTAAAGAATTCAGAACAGATTCAAAAGCAGAATATAAAGTTGGAGATGAACTTAATGCGACATTTTTTAGTGAAGGTGATACAGTAAAAGTTCGTGGGTTCAGCAAGGGAAAAGGCTTCCAAGGGGTTATGAGACGACACGGTTTTGGCGGAGTTGGAGGAACAACCCATGGGCAGAGTGATAGGCTTCGTGCACCCGGTTCCATTGGGGCAAGTTCCTATCCCTCAAGAGTATTCAAAGGGCAGAGAATGGCAGGTAGAACTGGAAATGAAAAAGTTACGGTTGCAAATTTGAAAATAGTAAAAATAATACCGGAAAAGAATGTTGTTTTAGTAAAGGGTGCCGTTCCGGGAGCAATTAATTCGATACTTGAAATACATAAAAAGTAGTTTGGTAAAAAATGTTATTAGATATTTATAAAATAGATGGTACTGTTGCAGCTGAGAAAGCTGATTTAGCGGATGATGTGTTTGCAATAAAACCCAATGATCATGTTGTGTATCTATCCGTGAAAGCTTATTTGTCGAATCAGCGACAAGGAACACACAAAAGCAAGGAAAGAAGTGAAGTTAAGGGCGGTGGTAAAAAGCCTTGGAGACAAAAAGGAAGAGGTGGAGCTCGTGCCGGAACGACAAGATCACCAATTTGGGTTGGTGGAGGAACTATATTTGGTCCCAAACCGAGAGATTATAGACAAAATCTACCCAAGAAAGTGAAATTATTAGCAAAAAAATCTGCTTTGTCGCTAAAATACAAGAATGATCAGATAATAATTATAGAGGATTTCAGTTTTGAAAATCCGCAAACTAAAGAATTCTCAAAAATCCTTAAAGCACTTAAACTAAACGGTAAAAAAGTGCTTTTACTAACAGGTGATGTTAATGCTAATGTTTGGAAATCTGGTCGAAACATTGAAAAAGTTGACGTGTTAGAAGTGTCAAAAGCCAGCACATACAACCTGCTGAACAATCAAATTTTGATTATTCAGAAGAGCGCATTAGCCAGCATCAACAACACTTATTCTGCAAAGAAAGAGGAGGTGGCTTAAAATGAAGAGTATTTTGGTTAAACCACTTTACACTGAAAAAATGACGCAAATAAATCCTGAATTAGGGAAGTATGGATTTATAGTAAATATAGATGCGAATAAAATTGAAATTGCAGAAGCGATTGAGAAAAAATTCAATGTAAAAGTTGAAGAAGTAAATACTATTCGCTATAAAGGTAAAGAAAAAACCCAGTTCAGAAGGCGCGGAAGATACACTGGCAGAACTGCAAAATATAAGAAGGCAATAGTTACTCTTAAAAAGGGTGATAAAATAGAATTATTTGAGCAAGTTTAGGAAAAGTAATCCGATTTGGAGTTTATATAAATGGGAATAAAAAAATTAAAACCAGTAACACCCGGTACGAGATTTCGATCAAATTATACTTTTGACGAAATCACAAAATCAACCCCAGAGAAATCTCTTACCGTTTCGTTAAAGAAATCAGGTGGAAGAAATAATTTGGGAAAAATGACTTCGCGTCACAGAGGCGGAGGACATAAGCGCAAATTCAGAATTATAGATTTTGCCAGAGATAAGCATAATGTACCTGCAAAAGTGTATGCGATAGAATATGATCCTAACAGGACCTGTAGAATAGCTTTACTGCACTATTTAGATGGAGAGAAAAGATATATACTTGCCCCACAAGGTCTGAGGGTTGGTGACATGGTGCAGAGTGGTAGTGGTTCTGAAATTAAGGTTGGAAATTCTTTACCCTTAAAAGAAATTCCGCTTGGCAGTTTTGTGCACAATGTTGAGTTAAAACCAGGTAAAGGAGGTCAAATTGGAAGAAGTGCCGGAACCGCACTACAGTTGATGGCAAAAGAAGGAAGCATGGCTACCCTAAAACTTCCATCAGGTGAAATCCGATTGATAAGATTAGAATGTATGGCTACTTACGGATCAGTTGGAAATCCAGAGCACATCAATATAATGATTGGTAAAGCCGGAAGAAACAGATGGCTTGGGAAAAGACCGCACAATAGAGGAGTTGCAATGAACCCAGTAGATCACCCAATGGGTGGCGGCGAAGGTAAGACATCAGGCGGTGGACAACCGGTATCTCCATGGGGACAGAAAGCCAAGGGATTGAAAACCAGGAAAAGAAAAAAAGAATCGAATAAATTTATTGTAAAACGCAGAAAATAAAAGAGAATTAATATGCCAAGATCAGTAAAAAAAGGACCATTTATTCATTACAAGTTGATGCAAAGAATAACACAGTTAAATCAGCAGAACCAGAAAAAGATAATAAAAACCTGGTCAAGAAGTTCAACAATTTTTCCTGAATTTGTGGGTCATACAATAGCAGTGCATAACGGTAATAAGATGATACCCGTTTACATTACTGAGAATATGGTAGGTCACAAACTGGGTGAATTTGCGCCGACAAGAATATTCAGGGGACATCCAGGTACAAAAGCTGAGAAAGCTTCAAAATCTAAATAAATAAGTATAGATTACTGAGGAAAAATGGAAGCAAAAGCAATTTATAGGTATATAGGGTCTTCACCACGTAAAATGAGGTTAGTGATTGATCTGATAAGAGGATTATCTGTTGATAAAGCGTTGGAAGTACTACATTTTCAACCAAAGCATGCATCTAAAGATGCCGAGAAAGTGCTTAGATCAGCTGTTGCCAATTTGATTAACAAAGATGACTCTGTTAGGATTGAACCCGAACAGCTTTATGTGAAAGAAGTTTTTGTAAATGAAGGACCGACAGCTAAACGAATACAGCCTGCTCCGCAAGGTAGAGCGTATAGAGTAAGAAAGCGTTCTTGTCATTTAACAGTTGTTGTTGCAACTAAAAATTAAAATTCTAGGAGGATTTTTTGGGACAAAAAACAAATCCAATCGGTTTAAGAGTGGGAATTATAAGAGGTTGGGAATCAAACTGGTATGAAAATAAAGGTTATGCCTCGAAATTAAAAGAAGATGATAAGTTAAGGACTTACGTAAAAAACCGCTTTAAAAAAGCAGGTATTTCGAGAATCATAATTGATAGAACATCAAAAAACATTACTTTGAATATTCATACATCTCGCCCAGGTGTAGTTATAGGTAAAAGTGGTAAGGAAATCACACAACTTGAGCAGGAACTGAAACAGATAACAGATAAAGAAGTAAAGATTCAGATTACAGAGATTAAAAGACCTGAACTTGATGCTCAATTAGTAGCAGAAAATATTGCGACACAGCTTGAGGGTAGAATTTCATTTAGAAGGGCAATGAAGTCAGCAATAACATCCTCAATGAGGATGGGGGCTGAGGGTATAAAAGTGATGTGTTCTGGAAGATTAGGGGGAGCTGAAATGGCCAGGACAGAACAATACAAAGAAGGAAGAATCCCTCTTCACACAATTAGAGCAGATATTGATTATGCTAACGGAAGAGCCGAGACTATATACGGTTCTATTGGTGTCAAGGTCTGGATATGTCGCGGTGAAATTTTAGGTAAAAGAGTTTCTGAATAAAGAGCGGAGTTTGATTTATGTTAATGCCAAAAAGAGTTAAGTTTAGAAAAGCGCAACGCGGAAGGATGAAAGGAAAAGCAACGCGTGGTAATTTCGTTGCATTCGGTGATTTTGGATTAAAGGCGATGGAACCACATTGGATTACCTCAAGGCAAATAGAGGCATGTCGTGTTGCTTTAACCAGAAAAATGAAAAGGGATGGAAAGGTCTGGATCAGAATTTTCCCAGATAAGCCGGTTTCCAAAAAACCTTTGGAAACAAGAATGGGTAAGGGTAAAGGCGCCCCCGAGTTTTGGGTAGCTGTTGTTAAACCAGGTCTTGTATTATTTGAAGTTTCGGGTGTTAGTAAAGAATTGGCTCATGAAGCGCTGAAATTGTGTGCTCATAAACTTCCGATCAAAACTAAAGTAGTAACCAGACCAGATTTCGAGTAAAAACGGAAAGACAATATGAAAATTAGAGAAATAAGAGAAATGTCATCTGACGAATTGCTTAAGCGAATTATAGAGGAGGAAAATAATCTGGTAGATTTAAGATTTTCTCACGAACTTAAGCAATTAACAAATACGGCTAAATTAAGAAGCGTAAAGAAAGATATTGCAAAGATGAGGACTATTCTCAGAGAAAGACAGTCAAAAGAAGAGTCAGAGAAGAAAGAACCTTTGACAAAAGGAGAAAATAAATAAGTATGGAAGCACGTCGTCTCAGAAAAACCAAAATCGGAACAGTTGTAAGCAATAAAATGGATAAGACAATTACCGTGGCCATTGAACGAAGAGTTGCTCATCCTATATACAGAAAGTACTTCAAAAAAACGACTACACTAATGGCTCACGATGCCAACAATGAGTGTGGCATTGGTGACGTGGTGAAAGTTATGGAAACCAGACCGCTGAGTAAGATAAAAAGATGGCGATTACTTGAAATAGTTGAAAAAGCAAGATAGGTAAGGAAGGAGATGACAGATGGTTCAGGTAGAGACCAATTTAGTTGTTGCAGATAATTCGGGTGCAAAAAAGATTCGTTGCATTAAGGTTCTTGGTGGCAGTGGCAGAAAATATGCAAGTGTCGGGGATTTGATTGTTGTTTCGGTTAAAACTGCGATTCCAAATGGACAAGTTAAAAAGGGTGAGGTTTCAAGAGCGGTTATAGTCCGCACTAAAAAGGAAGTTAGAAGGAAAGACGGTTCTTATATAAGATTTGATGAAAACGCTGCGGTGCTTCTTAATGCCCAGAACGAACCTAAAGGCACAAGAATATTTGGACCGGTAGCTCGTGAGTTAAGAGATAAACAGTACATGAAAATTGTTTCATTAGCACCAGAAGTTTTATAGAAAATTTAGAGTAGGAATTATGAAAATAATAAAAAATGATTTAGTCGTTATCGTTGCAGGGAATGACAATGGAAAAACCGGAAAGGTGTTAAAAGTATTTCCTAAAGAAAGCAAGGTTATCGTTGAGGGTGTAAATTTAAGAAAAAGGCACACTAAGCCAACGCAAAAAAATCCTCAGGGGGGGATTGTTGAAAAAGAGGCTCCAATTCATGTTTCAAACGTAATGATTCTTGATCCTAAGACAAAAGAACCAACAAGAATTGGTTCAAAAATCATTATTGACGAAAAGACCGGAAAAAAGAAGATAGCTCGAGTAAGCGTCGCTTCCGGTGAGATGTTTTAATCAATTATCTTATTATTGAGGTTTTGTAAAAAATGGCAGATAAAAAACAAAAAAGAGAAGCAACTCAAGCTAAAAAGGAAAAAACCGTTACTAAGGGCAAGGGTAAAGAAGAAGTGATAGAAAAGGGTGTGAAAATCCCTTGTAGGTTGCAGCTAGAGTATAAAAATGTAATAGTTCCAGCTTTATTGAAAAAATTAAATTACAAATCAATAATGCAAGTACCAAAGCTTGATAAAATTGTTGTAAATATGGGAGTTGGTGATGCAGTACAAGATCCTAAGGTACTAGAAGAGGCCATAAAAGATATTGAAACTATAACCGGTCAGAAATCAAGTGTTAGGAAATCACGAAAAGCTATTTCAAATTTCAAGCTCAGAGAGGGAATGAGTATTGGAGTTATGGTTACTTTAAGAAAAGAAAAAATGTATGAATTCCTTGACCGTTTAGTAAACATAGCATTACCGCGAGTCAGAGACTTTCGGGGTCTTTCTGACAAGTCATTTGATGGACGAGGTAATTATACTCTCGGGATTAAGGAACAGATAGTTTTTCCGGAAATTAATGTTGATAAAGTTGTTAAGGTTCTAGGTATGGACATTACTTTTGTAACCACTGCTAAAACCGACAGCGAAGCGTATGAATTATTAAGTGCATTTGGTTTTCCATTTAGGAAAAAAGAAATTCAAACAGTTTAAGAGGATTTATGGCAAGGAAATGTCAGTTCGCTAAAGAAGATAGACGAAAAAAATTAGTAGAGAAATATAAGAAAATCCGGGAAGAGTTAAAGTCGAAGGGTGATTATGAGGGGTTGCAGAAACTTCCGAAGAATTCTTCTCCAGTAAGACTACATAACAGATGCCAGGTAACCGGACGTGCAAGGGGTTTTCACAGGAAATTCGGAATTTCGCGTTTGGTATTAAGGGAAAAAGCATTACGCGGAGAGATTCCGGGATTAAAGAAAGCAAGTTGGTAAAGGAGTAAATTATGGCAGTAACAGATCCTATTGCGGATTTCTTAACACAAATAAGAAACGCTGTAAAAGCTAATAAAAGAAAAGTTGAAATTCCATCGAGTAAAATGAAGGTGGAAATTGCCGCTTTACTGAAAGAAAATAAATTTATTAGTGATTTTCAAGTTGTTGAAGATAACAAACAAAACTTAATTAAAATTGCCTTGAAGTATACAAATGGAGTGTCCGCAATCACTGGATTGAAGAGGATTAGTTCTCCAGGTCTTAGGATTTATGCTAGACAGGATAAATTACCCCGAGTATTAAACGGATACGGGATGGCAATAATCTCAACCTCAAAGGGCTTGCGTTCAGACAAAAGAGCAAAAGCTGAAAAAGTAGGTGGTGAAGTAGTTTGTTATATTTGGTAATATTAAGAACGGAGAAATAAATTGTCAAGAATTGGAAAAAAACCAGTAGTTATACCACCTAAAGTTACGATAGACGTAAAAGGAAATAAACTGGTGGCAAAAGGACCGAAAGGAAATCTTGAGGCGAATTTTCATCCAAATATGAAAATAGATGTGCAGGATGGAATCATTTTAGTAACCAGACCTGATGATTTGAAAGAAAACAAAGCGCTGCACGGACTTTCGAGAGCGCTCATACAGAATATTATAACAGGAGTATCTATCGGATATTCTAAAACGCTAGACATAGTCGGTGTCGGGTACAGGGTGGAACAAAAGGGTTCGGCTTTATTGATTAATATTGGGTATTCGCACCCAATTTACTTTATACCGCCTGAAGGCATAACTGTACAAGCAACAACAGCGACACAAATAGTTGTTTCAGGAATTGATAAAGAATTAGTAGGCGCGGTTGCAGCTAAAATCAGATCTTTCAGAAAACCTGAACCTTATAAAGGCAAGGGAATTAAATATTCAAATGAAGTTATTCGGCGTAAAGCTGGTAAGACTGCAGGCAAGTAATTAATTTTAAGAGGAAAAGATGATTACAAAAAAAACAAATTCAAGAGATAGGTCTAAAACGAAGATCAGAAAGAAAGTATTTGGTACAAAAGAGAAACCAAGATTATCTGTATACAGAAGTTTAAATTATGTATACGGGCAACTGATTGATGATTTAGATGGAAAGACCTTGCTCACAGTATCATCACTGACAGGTGAGCTTAAAGAGGAATTAAAAAATATAAAGGGTAAAACCGCGAAGAGTAAGCTGGTGGGTAAATATCTGGCGCAAAAAGCAAAAGAGTTGGAAATAGAAGGGTGTATTTTTGATCGCAATGGGTTCAGATATCATGGCCGCATAAAGGCTCTAGCAGAAGGTGCAAGAGAAGGCGGTTTAAAATTTTAATAATGAGTGCCGGATCGTCTAATGGTAGGACAGCGGCCTTTGGAGCCGTATGTAGAGGTTCAAATCCTCTTCCGGCAGCCAAAGAAAAAATTAGTATAATGGAGTAAAGGTTGAAAACAATAAAGTCAACAGAGATTGAAGGATTAAAAGAAAAAGTTGTAAGTATTAACCGGGTTGCCAAAGTTGTTAAAGGTGGACGACGATTTGGTTTTAATGCAATCGTTGTAGTGGGTAACGGCGCTGGTGTTGTCGGAGTTGGGTTGGGGAAGGCTAGCGAAGTGACCAGTGCGATAGCAAAGGGTATTGACGATGCCAAGAAAAATTTAGTTGTCGTCCCGATTCATAAAAGCACTGTCCCTCATGAAATTATTGGGAAATTCGGTGCTGGAAAAGTTCTAATCAAACCCGCCACACCAGGAACGGGATTGATTGCAGGTGGCGGAGTAAGAATGGTATTGGAAGCTGCTGGTGTGCAGGATGTGCTAACGAAATCTCTTGGATCCAGCAATCCCCATAATCAGGTTAAAGCAACATTAAATGCATTGATTAATTTAATTGATGCGAAGACAATGGCACATAAGCGAGCCATGACCATTAACGAATTGTTTCAAGGATAGATAAGGATTCAGAATGCCTGTAAAATTAAAAATAACGCAAATCAGAAGTATTATTGATAGACCAGTCCGACAAAAGAGAACTATTGAAGCATTAGGGCTAGGACGTCCCAATTATACTGTCATGCATAATGACACTCCCCAGATTCGAGGGATGATCAAAAAAGTAACTCATTTGTTAAAAGTTGAAGAAATTAAAGAATAGTAAGGTTAAATATGGATTTTCTTAGCAAACTAAAATACGCAGAAGGATCACGAAAAAAGAAAAAAAGAGTGGGCCGAGGAGAAGGTTCTGGTCATGGAGGACAAGCTACCAGAGGTATGAATGGTCAAATGTCCCGCTCGGGTGCTAAGCACAGAGCATGGTTCGAAGGTGGACAGATGCCGCTCCAGAGGCGAGTACCCAAGTATGGATTTACTAGTCCTTTTAAAATTTATTACCAAGTTATTAATGTGAGTGATCTTCAGAAAGTAATTGAGACAAAAAAAACCAATGAAACGGAATTCAATTCTGAAGTTTTACACAAACTTGGTTTAATCAAGTCAAAGAACAAACCCATAAAAGTATTGGGTAATGGCAATTTAAAAATAAAAGTGAATTTAGAAGTAAATGCCTGCAGCAATTCAGCGAAAGAAAAAGTTGAAGCTCAAGGTGGTACAATAAAATTAGTATAAGGTAGAAATGGCTACAATAACCGAAACATTTCGCAATATTTTCAAGATTCATGAATTAAGGCAGAGAGTACTTTATACTCTTTTAATTCTTTTTCTTGTTAGAGTTGGAGCACATATCACAATACCAGGCGTGGATGCAGTGCAGCTATCTGCAGCTATGGAAAATCAAACTTCAGATAATTTATTCGGTCTATATGATCTATTTGTCGGAGGGGCGTTTTCAAATGCCGCAATTTTTGCTCTGGGGATCATGCCATACATCAGTGCATCGATAATTCTTCAATTATTAGGCGCTGTTGTTCCTTATTTCCAGAAATTGCAACAAGAAGGGGAAGAGGGACGTAAGAAAATAACTCAACTTACAAGATACGGTACTGTTGTTATTTCGGCAATGCAGGCTTGGGGAATTACAATCAGACTTAATAACATGGATGTTGCCGGAGTACCTATAATTCCGGAAGCGGTTCAAGGTTTTGGATGGGTAATATCAAGCATTATTATTTTGACCGCCGGTACTGTATTCATGATGTGGCTTGGCGAACAAATAACTGAGAAGGGAATAGGAAATGGAATATCCCTTATAATTTTTATTGGTATAATTGACCGATTCCCATATGCTATTCTTGATGAGTACAGATTGATCTCATCAGAAGCAAGAAGTTTGATTATTGAAATTGTTATTCTTGTTCTCATGTTTTTTATTATTGCCGGTGTGGTACTGGTTACTCAAGGAACGAGACGAATTCCGGTTCAATATGCAAAGAGAGTGGTTGGAAGAAAGGTTTATGGTGGAGTTACTCAATACATACCGTTACGAGTAAATACAGCCGGAGTTATGCCTATAATATTTGCACAATCGATCATGTTTATTCCGAACACGATTCTATCATTTTTCCCGGATAATGAATTTTTACAGACAATTGCAACGTATTTTCATTATCAGGCGCCATTATATTCTATCATTTATGCCCTGATGATAATTTTCTTTACTTACTTCTATACTGCTATTGCATTCAATCCAAAGGATGTAGCTGACAATATGAAAAAGCAGGGAGGATTTATTCCAGGTATAAGACCGGGAAAGCAAACATCAGAGTTCATTGATAATATTTTAACTAAAATCACGCTACCGGGATCCATATTTTTAGCAATCATAGCAATACTACCCTCATTTGTTTCGGGTTTTGGAGTTTCTGGACAATTCGCGCAATTCTTCGGAGGCACAAGTCTTCTAATCGTTGTTGGCGTAGCATTGGACACACTTCAGCAAATAGAGTCCCATTTACTCATGAGGCATTATGACGGTTTTATGAAGAGCGGTAAAATTAAAGGACGTAGATAGAATTGATTCTTATAAAAACAATAAAAGAAATTGATTTTATAAGAGAAAGTTGTAAAATTGTAGCACAAACATTAGAGACAGTAAAAAAGAATGCTTATGTGGGTGTTACAACTAAAGAGTTGGACATGATAGCAGAAGATTTTATTGAGTCCAAAAGTGGTAAGGCAGCATTCAAGGGATATAGACAAAGAGGAACTCCACCATTCCCTTCGGCCTTGTGTATTTCGATAAATGAAGAAGTTGTTCATGGAATCCCTTCTTCTAGAAAACTGAAAGACGGAGATATTGTTTCGATCGATGTTGGGGTCTTGAAAGAAGGTTATTATGGTGACGCAGCTTTATCGTTTATAGTCGGGAGTGTGAAACCGGAATGTGAAAGATTGTTACAAATAACAGAAGAGTCCTTGTACAAAGGAATCGAAGAAGCTAGATGTGATAACCGTGTTGAGGATATTTCATTTGCTATTCAGGATCATGTTGAAGCTAACGGTTATTCAGTTGTGCGAGAATTGACCGGGCATGGTGTCGGTAGGTTTTTGCACGAGGACCCGTCAATTCCAAATTTTGGTAAAAAAGGAAGGGGATCGAAACTTAGATCAGGTATGACATTAGCAATTGAACCAATGGTAAATATGGGGAAAAAAGGAGTTCATGTAAAAGACGATGGTTGGACAATAGCTGCCAGCGACGGACTTCCGTCAGCACATTTTGAACATACAATATTGGTGGCAAATAAAGAAGCGGAAATTTTAACAGTAACTTAAAATGGCAAAACAAGGACCTATAAAAGTTGATGGAGTGATTATTGAAACTTTGCCAAATGCTCATTTTAATGTGAGGTTGGACAATGGTCATGAAATCCTTGCTCATATATCGGGCAAGATGAGGATGCATTTTATCAAGATACTTGTAGGTGATAAAGTTTCGGTGGAGTTATCACCATATGATTTAACAAAAGGTAGGATTACCTACCGTTACAAATGACGGAGAAAAAATGAAAGTAAGATCTTCAGTGAAGAAAATTTGTGATAATTGTAAAATAATTAAAAGAAAAGGCGTTGTTAGGGTTATTTGTAAGAATCCTAAACATAAACAGCGTCAAGGATAAAAATATAAAGGAGAATAATCATTGGCTCGTATAGCAGGTGTTGATTTACCCAAAAACAAGAAAGTATTTTTCGGACTTCAGTATATATTTGGAGTCGGTCCTCAAATAGCAAAATCCATTTTAGAAAAAGCTAAAGTCGACCCTGATAAGAAGATCAGCAGTTTGACTGAAGAGGAAGTAGCCGAAATTCGATCTATTATTCAAGCAGATTATAAAGTTGAAGGAGCGTTGCGAAGTGAAGTCCAGCAGAACATAAAGAGATTAATGGACGTTGGATGTTATCGCGGATTAAGACACAGACGCGGACTCCCTGCAAACGGACAAAGGACTCGAACCAATTCAAGAACAAGAAAAGGTAAGAGGAAAACAGTTGCGGGCAAGAAGAAAACACCAACTAAGAAATAAAAAGTGAAGATAGCGGAGGAATAAGTTTTGGCAAAATCAGTAAAAAAAACAAAAAAGAAAAGTGTTGTTGATGCAAATGGAATTGCAACTATCAAAGCTACATTTAACAATGTACTTGTAACACTTACGGATATATACGGAAACACGATTTCTTGGTCATCAGCCGGGCGTAATGGATTCAAGGGCTCCAGGAAAAACACTCCATATGCTGCTCAGGTAACGGCTGAAGCTGCTGCGAAAGAGGCATATGATCTTGGACTCAGAAGAGTTGAAGTAAGAGTTAAAGGACCAGGATCAGGAAGAGAATCAGCTATCAGAGCTATAAACACTGCTGGGATTGAAATATCGGCAATTAAAGATGTGACGCCGATCCCACATAACGGTTGCAGACCACCTAAAAGAAGAAGAGTTTAAATTCGGAGAATTAAAATAAATGGCTAGATATATTGGATCAGTTTGTAAGTTGTGCAGAAGAGAAAAACAAAAGTTATTCTTAAAAGGACAGAAATGTTTATCAGAAAAATGTCCTGTCGAAAAGAAAAACTATCCTCCAGGACAACATGGACTTTCTAGAAGAAGTAAAATATCAGAGTATGGAATTCAGCTCAGAGAGAAGCAGAAAATCAAGAGACAATATGGACTTCTGGAAACGCAGTTTAGGAATTATTTTGAACAAGCGGATAAAGCAAAAGGGAGAACAGGCGAAAACCTGGTAAAAATTCTTGAAAAACGCCTAGATAATGTTGTTTATCGTCTTGGATTTGCCCCATCAAGAAAATCTGCTCGTCAGATAATCAAACATAGACATATACTGGTAAATAATAAATTGGTAGATGTGCCATCATATTTGCTAATGCCAGGCGACGTTATTAAAATAAAGGAAAAAAGTAAAAAACTGGATTTAATTCATGATTCTTTAAAGAAAGTTAAGGAGCACATTTATCCATGGTTGAGTGTTGATAAAGCAAATTTATCCGGTACTTTTCTCCAGGTTCCTGAAAGAAGTGAAGTTCCATTAAATGCGAACGAGCAGTTTGTAGTCGAGCTTTATTCCAAATAATTTATAATTAAGTAATTATAGGAAATAAAAATGAGCGTATTAAATCTTAAGATGCCTGAAAGCGTAGTACTGGAAGAGACTACATTCAGCAGTACATACGGTAAATTTACTGTTCAACCTCTTGAAAGAGGTTTTGGAGTTACACTGGCAAACTCCTTAAGAAGAGTACTTTTATCGTCCCTTCCCGGTGCTGCAATAATTGCGGTGAAATTTAGTTCGGTGCTCCACGAATTTTCTACTATTCCAGGAGTTGTGGAAGATGTGGCAGAGATTATTCTAAATCTTAAACAAGTGAGAATTAAGCTTTTAAATAAAAAACCAAACAAAATTGATATTTCTTTAAATGGTTCTCATAACTTTACAGCAGCAGATTTACAAAAACATAGTGCTGATATTGAGGTCCTGAATCCAGATTTACACATTGCGACATTAAATGAAAATGCTAAATTTGAAATTGAATTAAGGATAGGCAGAGGGAAGGGTTATGTCCCATCAGTTGAGAATAAATCACCTGAATTTACAATCGGTGTTATTCCGATGGATGCCGTCTATACACCGATAAAGAATGTGAAATATGAAATTGAAAATGTTCGAATTGGTGATAAAAATGATTTTGAAAAGTTAACTCTAGAAATATTTACTGACGGATCAATATCACCTGATGATGCGCTTTCCCAATCCGCAAAAATTATCAGAGATCATATTCAATTATTTATAAATCTTGACTTAGAGCCGGAAGAAAAGCAAGCAGAATCCAAAAAAGATACGGAAAAGGAAAGAGTTAAAAGAATACTTTTAACAAATGTTGATGACCTAGAACTAAGTGTAAGAGCTCACAATTGTTTAAAGGCGGCTAATATTAAAAACATTGCCGAATTAGTGAAGAGAGAAGAAAGCGAGATGTTAAAGTTTCGTAATTTCGGAAGGAAATCATTATCGGAATTGTCTGCGATAATTGAAAATCTTGGGCTCGAATTTGGAATGGATGTTGACAAATACTTAATCGATGAAACAGAATCACAATAAATCATAAAGGCTTTATATGAGACACAAAGTTAAAGGAGTGAAATTAAACAGAACAGCGAGTCATAGAAAGGCTCTTATGAGGAATCTGGCTACCTCTTTAATAAAACACAAAAGAATAAAAACCACTTTAGCAAAAGCAAAAGCACTAAAAGTTTATATTGAACCAATCATCACTAAAGCAAAAGAGAATGATCTTAGTGCGAAAAAATATGTAATGGAACTTATTAAAGAAAAAGATGTTGTAAAAACTCTTTTTAATGAAGTGGTGGAAACTGTTAGTGAAAGAAAAGGCGGCTATACGCGAGTTGTAAAACTTGGACAACGATTAGGAGATGCTGCTGAAATGGCGATAATTGAATTGGTTGATTATAATGAAGCTGCAAATTTGAAGGCAGCCGAGTCAAAGGAGAAGAAAGAAGCCAAAGCTAAAGAGAAAAAGGAAAAGAAGACAGAGGAAACAGAAGAGGCTAACATTGTGGAAGAGAAATCCTCTAAAAAGAAATAATTTATAAATGACCTTAAGTAAAGAGTAATCCTGAAGAAACGGATTACTCTTTTTTTTTATGGAAAAAGTTAATTTTGTTAAATCGGTATTTGATCTTAATTCACTCCCCAAATTAATTTTACCAGAAGTTATATTAGCGGGTAGATCCAACGTGGGGAAATCTACTTTCATTAACTCTTTCGTAAAAAAGAAGATTGCTATGACTAGTTCTACTCCTGGGAAAACGAGATCTATCAATTACTACATCGTTTCGGAAAGATACTACATTGTAGACTTGCCAGGATTTGGATATTCAAAAGCCGGAAAAGAAATAACCGAGAAATGGAAAGATTTATTAAAGAACTTTTTTACACATGAAAGGGGAAAGAGGTTGATTTTACACATTATTGACAGCCGCCACGAACCTACTATACTTGATGAAGTATTCCGTGATTTAGCAGACAATTTTAATTACAAGTATGTAGTAGTCCTGAATAAAACAGATAAACTTCGAAGAGGAGAATACACCAATGCACTTCGAAATATTGTGAAATTCAAGGAAGGATTAGAGTTAAATCGCAATTTATTTCCTTATTCCTCGCTCACGTCAGATGGGAAAAGGGGGATAGCCTCACTTATAAAGGAATTTATAAAATAATTATTTATTATTAATTCTTTCCCAGAGTTCAAGATATACTTCGGGATGGATATCTTTCTTCTTTTGTGCTAATAAATCGTTTAAATTATTTTTCTCAGACTGTTCAATTATGCCATCCAACAAGAAATAATCCCTTTTTCGATCAATCTGATCGCGCAAATCATAGGATTGTTCGAGTTGGTGGATTTTCGAAATCGCATTATTAAAAAGGATCAAGAGAAGAATATAGTCTTCATTTTTAATCCTATTTTTGGCAAAATCTAATTCTAAATTGTGCTTAATAATTTGCATCCCCTTTATTACTTCAATATATTCAACCTCACCATCTTTAAATTTATAACTTAAACTATTTATGTGCGCCGAATAATTTTCAAATTTCTTTTTTCTTTTCCGAATTAAGAACCAACCAAAAGCAAGTGGTATTAGTGTGAGAACAAGTCCACCGCCAATTTCACCTACAATTCCGAGTTCTTCAGCTTTATTATATAATAAGAGAATTGGACTTGACTCCGGAATAATTCCGTTATTTTCTATAGAAAACAGTATATCAGAAAATTCATCCTTTGTAATTGATTGGGTTGAACTAAAATTAGTTATATTAATTACAAATTCGTTAACGAAATCATCAAATTTGTCCTCTCTGATAAGTTTTCTCAGGCCAGACCAATTTCCAAGAGTAAAGCCAGCATCAAATTTATTAGAAATGTGATCATTTGCTCTTTTAAAGAAATAAACCAATCTCTTAATATGTGTAAAAGACAGAGAATCTTTTTCTATACGGGTTTTAATAAAAAGCAGGAAAGTTGATGGGTCTGCGTTTAACATAAATATTGAACCTAATCTTCTTCTTATTTCCGCATTTATTTCGATTGTATATCCGGGTTCACTATGAGTAGCTGAAATAATATAAAGATTTTGCGGGATTAATCTAACCGGTGAATAACCATCGATCTTTATAGGATCTTCTTCTCTATCAAGTGAGTTCCAAATCTGAGCGCCAAACACAGGAGATGGGTAAACCTTGTCAACATCATCGAGAATAAACACATAATTTAGATTCGGATTTTCATAGCATTTTTCAATAAGCTCAAGAAATTTACCGGGCACAAAGCGATTATTGACATAATTACCTATAAATTCTTTATTATATTCAACTTCCAACTTTTCAACACAATTAAGACGAAGAATACTATTCTCATTTCCGGTGATCAGTAAAGACATCCGGTCAATTAAAGTGGTTTTCCCACTACCGGAAACGCCCTGAAGAATGATTTTATTTTGTGAATAAGCAGAAGAGGAGGTTTTTTTTTTCGATAATTTTTTAAGAAAATCAAAATATAAATCTGCACTACCAATGAGAGGATATGGTTTATCAACCACTTCTTCAAATGGAACAGGATTGGGATTGAATTTTTGAAACTGATTGTAGAAACTTCTCAGGGAATCATAGCGTTCCTGAATAGGGATAATTCGAAATTTAAGCGAGTCCTTTTGGGTGACTGAATTTAAACTTGCAGAAGAATCAATGATTCCATTACTTATTAGTATCTTATCGAGATCATTCCAATATGGATCGGTCTCATTTAATAAGAGATAGTGTCCAAGATAATAAAGGAGAATAAGGACCGGGATTGAAGAACTAATATATAGAATGATTTTTTTTTGCATATCTATATATAAAAAAAGCGGTTTAAGTTAACCGCTTAATTAATCTCTGATACTTTACTTATATCGTCAAGTTTTACAAATTTTTCAGAGAATTTATAAGAACCTTTACCAGTTTTTATCGTCTTTATAACTTTAACATTAATGGACGAGTCCTTCTTTTTGGCTTTTGCTTTTTCGGCGAAGGTTTGTTGTTTTGCCATTGCATACTCCTATTAATTTTATTTTTAAAAATACGAAAAATACCTGGGAAAATAAAGATAAAAATAGAGTAATAATAGATAATTAAGAAACACACTGTAAAAATAATATCTGGAAAACAAGGCGGGTTATCACATAATCAAATATTGGAGAGGAAGCGAAAAACCACCACAAATCTAATCATAAATTTGTTTACATAAGAATGATTCTATATATTTACAAGTTAAATTAAGGATAAATGTTGCAGAATATTAACATAACGAATACTGAGAACGGCGTTAGGGTGATAAGTGAATATCTGCCTTACGTAAAATCTTTTTCCCTTGGGTTTTGGTTTAGGAATGGAAGCCGGGTGGAGAACAAAAGTAATAATGGTATTTCTCATTTCCTCGAACATATGGTTTTTAAGGGAACACATAAAAGGAGTTCAAGGCGAATTGCAGAGGAGATTGAATCAGTGGGGGGCTATCTCAATGCCTTTACTTCAAAAGAAAACACTTGTTTCTATGGCCGGGGATTAGCACAACACTTCGGCAGGACATTCAGCGTACTGGCTGATATTCTGCAAGATCCTCTTTTCCGAGAGAATGACATAAAAAAAGAAGCTGGTGTTGTAATTGATGAGTTGTATGATATTCGTGATAATCCTGACGACTTGATTTTTGATGTTTTTGAAGAGAAATTGTTCAAAGGGAGGGGGTTGGGGAATTCTATTATAGGAAAAGAGGAAAACATCAGAAATTTTAATAGTGAAAGACTGCACAATTATTTTAATAATAATTATAAAAATGGAGATCTTGTTATTGTAGCATCGGGGTTAGTGGAGCATGATAAATTAGTGTCTCTAACAGAAAGATATTTTAATAAGAGAAAAATAACAACTATATCAAATAAATCTTACAAGAATTATATAGCCAAGACGGAATTCATGCTTAATAAAGAAATACAACAAGTACATTGTATTCTGGGAAAACAAGGATATGGTTATAAGTCTGAAAAACGAATTCCGCAGTTATTATTAAGTAATTTATTAGGTGAAGGGAGCAGTTCAAGATTATTTCAAGCGGTAAGAGAAAAAAGTGGAATAACATATCAAATACATACATTTGTTAATACGTTTTCAGATATCTCAAGTCTGGGTATATATTTTTCCACAAGTGAATCTTATTTCGACAAAGTACTGGAAGTAATTAAAAGAGAGACTGACAAACTTATCTGTAAAGAAATAAAGGAAAAGGAGTTAAACAGGGTTAAAGAGTTCGCCAAGGGGACATTGGTTATGAGTTTGGAGGGAACGACCAATAGGATGATAAGAATGGGAAGTTCGATACTTAACCACAGAAGGATTATTCCACCAGAAGAGGTAATAAAAAGGATTGACTCCGTAAGAATACAAGATATAAAAGAGTTAGCAGAAGAGCATTTAGAGTATTCGAAACTAAGTAAGATAGTAATCAGTTCAAATAAGAGATCAAATAAAAAGGTTGCATAAGCAAAGGATAAGAAATGCCTAAATTTCAAATAGACGGAAAAGAGTTCGAGTTTAAAAATGGTCAGACGGTTTTAGAGGTTGCACTAGAAAACGGGATAGATATTCCGCATTTTTGCTATCATCCTTTACTGTCAATATCGGGAAATTGTAGGATGTGTTTAGTAGAAATTGAAAAGATGCCAAAGTTAATGATATCTTGTTCTACTTTAGCAGCTGAAGGAATGGTCGTTCATACTCAGTCTGAAAGAGCCATTAATGCGCGAAAAGCAGTAATGGAATTTTTTCTTATAAACCATCCGCTCGATTGTCCTATTTGTGATGAGGCGGGTGAATGCAAACTTCAAGATTATACTTATCAGCACAGTATAGGTGAAAGCCGGTTTACCGAGACAAAGAATTTAAAAGAAAAGAGGGTGCCTCTTGGACCCTATGTGATGTTTGATGGAGATAGATGTATAGCTTGTTCAAGGTGCATAAGATTCTGCGATGAAATTGCGAAGTCGAGTCAATTAACATTTGTGAAAAGAGGTGACAGAGTAACAATAGAAACATTCCCGGGAATGCAACTAGACAATTCTTATTCGCTAAATGTAACCGATATATGCCCTGTGGGAGCCTTAACAAACAGAGATTTCCGATTTAAAGCAAGAGTGTGGGATATGTCGGCTACTAAATCTGTATGTATTGGATGTTCAAGAGGATGTAATATAGAAGTGTGGGTAAGGAGCAATGAGATCATGAGATTGACGCCCAGGTTTAATCCGGATGTAAATCAATACTGGATGTGCGATGAGGGAAGATTAAAAACGTGGAAGCATGTAAATTCCGATACCAGGATTAACGGGCCCCAACTTCGAAAAAACGGAACATTAGCAGAAGTGGGATGGGACGAAGCCTACGCATTTGCCATAAGTGAACTAAAAAATTTTAATAAAGATGAAATTGGAATAATCTTGTCGTCATCAGCCTCGATGGAAGATAATTACATGGGAATAAAGTTCGGCAAATCAGTTTTAGGCGCAAAATATTTTGGATATAAAAGCAAAGTTTTGAAAGGGAGCGGGGATGATATTCTGATAACTGATGATAAAGCGCCAAACACATTTGGGTTAGAATTGTTACTAAAAAGTTTTAGTGTAAGGATAGAAAATTCGTTTGAACAGGTGATGAGTTTGATAAATGAAGGGAAAATAAAAGCTTTGTTGGTAATTGAAGATGACATACTAAGCGGGTCGGAAGAATTAAACAAAACGTTAGATCGACTTGATTTGCTTATTGTTACGGCTTCCAATATGAATAAGACTGCAGAGAAAGCCCACATAATATTTGCAGCATCGACATATGCGGAAAAAAACGGGACATTTGTTAATGTAAGCGGAAGAATTCAAAGGACAAAGCCCGCGGTTGTTACATCTGAAAGAGAACGAAGCCTGGACGGATTTGAAATGAGCAGACTTGACAAGTTCGGAACAGAGTGGGACAAATGGGGGAAGGTCAATAAGATAGAGGCCAGGGCATCGTGGAAAATACTAAACGGGTTGGGGGTGGTTATGGGGCAGAAATTAAAGTACAACATGGCAGAGGAGGTCTTTGTTGATCTGAGCAAAACAATTGATAAACTGTCCGGTTTAGATTACAGAGCAATAGGGGAAACCGGTGTTCAATTAAAGTTAACAAATACAAACTAGGATTATCGGAGCAGATAATGGATTTATGGACAATAATAATAATCAGTATAATCAAGATACTGTTTGTTGTTACAATAACACTTTTGACAGTTTCATATTTGGTTTATTTTGAAAGAAAAATAAGCGCATGGGTTCAGGATAGAATCGGACCCAACAGAGTGGGATGGTATGGGCTTTTACAACCATTCGCGGATGTTTTCAAGTTGTTTTTAAAAGAGGATATTGTTCCCGATGCTTCTATTAAGTCAATTCATACTTTAGCTCCCATCATAACATTGTTTGTAGCATTTAGTACTTATGCGGTATTACCGTGGGGTCCTCCTGTTAATATATTTGGTTATGAGATACCTTTGGTATTGGCAGATGTCAACTCAGGAATATTAATAGTATTAGCTCTGACTTCATTGGGTGTGTATGGTATAACATTTAGTGGTTGGGCATCCGGGAGTAAGTATTCTCTACTTGGTGGAGTAAGATCATCAGCACAAATGATTTCGTATGAAATATCGATGGGATTTTCAGTAGCCGGGGTATTATTAATTTCGGAATCACTAAGACCTGCAGCAATTATTGAATCGCAGAGTGGATGGATGTGGAATGCCTTTATTCAGCCAATAGGTTTTATAACATTTCTTGTGTCGGCATTTGCTGAAACGAACCGACTCCCATTTGATTTACCAGAAGCAGAGCCTGAATTAGTGGGAGGATACCATACGGAATACAGTAGTATGAAGTTCGCAGCTTTTTTTCTTGCTGAGTATGCTAACATGATAATTTCGAGTGGATTAATAGTGACATTATATTTGGGTGGCTGGCAGGTTCCATATATTGAAACTTTTGGTTTGAGCAGCGGATGGGTCACAATGATGCAAATAGGAGCGTTTTTTTTCAAAGTGGGGGCTGTGTTATTCTTCTTCATATGGGTCAGGTGGTCAATACCGAGATTCAAATATAACCAGTTAATGAATTTGGGTTGGAAAGTAATGTTTCCACTAGCTTTAGTGAACCTTGTATGGGTCGCAATATTAGTAATGTTATTAAACTAAATTAGTGAGCAAGCGATGGCGAAGAAAAAGAGATTAAAAGACTTAAATTTTCTTGAGAAAATATACTTGCCCGAGATATCTAAAGGACTGGTACAAACATTCAAAAAGATGTTTCAGCCCAGATTCACAATGGAATATCCGGAAGTGAAATTTGAACCCCCAGATTCATACAGAGGAAGACCAGTGCTGGTACAAGAAGAAAATGGGGAGGAGAGGTGTGTTGCCTGCGGTTTATGTTCACGAGTATGTCCAGCGCTTGCAATTGAAATACAGGCGGGTGAAACAGAGAGGGAGAAGGAAAGATATCCTGAAAGATTTGAGATTAACATGATAAGATGCATATTCTGTGGATTATGTGAAGAAGTATGTCCAGAAGAAGCAATTATTATGAGTAAAGATTATGAGTTGGTTTTTAGTAACAGGGAGGATGCACTATATGGGAAGGACAAGTTACTAGTACCTATTAATGAGTTACAGGATAGAATTAACTTTTTAAGGAAGCATAAATAAGCAGGATAAAATCGAGGGTAGGGGGAGAAACTATTTGGGGTTGTATTAACTTAATGGGAGCAGCTGATGATATCAAGAATATTAACAAGTTCCACTATTGGGATTGATGCTTTTTTTGTAGAGATCGAGACTCATGCCGAGAGAGCATTGCCCGCAGTGACAATGGTAGGTCTACCAGACAATGCAGTAAAGGAAAGCAAGGAGAGAGTACTTTCGGCAATAAAGAATACCGGTTTTGAAAAGCCCAGATTAAGGTTGACAATAAATTTAGCACCCGCAGATGTGAAGAAGGAGGGGAGTGCTTTTGATTTACCGATAGCAATTGGTATTTTGGCTGCTGATGAGAAAGTGAAGGGGGATTTATTAGGATCTACATTAATATTAGGAGAGTTATCATTAGATGGACGACTTCGTCATATAAAGGGAGCCCTGCCAATTACAGTTCATGCACGAAATAATGAAATTAAGAGAATAATAGTGCCTACAGAATCAGTAAAGGAAGCTTCGATAGTTGATGGGATTGAAGTTTATGGAATGGATACATTACGAGAAGTTGCAGATTTTCTTAATGGGGAAGAAGGAAAATTGCCAACTAAAACCAGTATTGAAGAAATTTTTTCTGATGTTAATAAATATCATCTTGATTTTTCGGATGTGAAGGGGCAGGAAAACGTAAAAAGAGCTTTGGAGGTAGCAGCTGCGGGGGCTCATAATATAATAATGATTGGATCCCCGGGGAGTGGGAAGACAATGTTAGCCAAAAGAATTCCCACAATTTTGCCACCGATGACATTTGAGGAAGCTTTAGAGACTACTAAGATTCATTCTGTAGCAGGGATTTTGGGGAAGGGGCAAGCTTTAATAACAGAACGACCATTCCGATCGCCGCATCACACGGTAAGTGATGCTGCACTTGTTGGAGGGGGATCATATCCAAGGCCAGGAGAAGTTTCATTTGCACATCACGGGGTTCTTTTTCTTGATGAGCTTCCTGAATTCAAAAAAAATGTGCTGGAAGTAATGAGACAACCACTGGAGGATGGGAAAGTGACGGTTAGCCGGTCAAAGATGACCTTGGAGTTCCCAGCTAATTTTATGCTTGCAGCAGCAATGAACCCTTGTCCATGCGGGTTTTATTCAGATCCTGTAAAAAAGTGTACTTGTGTAGAAAATCAGATTCAAAAATATATGGCAAGGATATCAGGCCCGTTGCTGGACAGAATTGATATTCATATACAGGTGCCATCAGTAAAGTACAAAGATTTGTCATCCGAATCAAAGGGAGAACCTTCTGATACAATCAGGGAAAGGGTAATGAAAGCCAGACATGTGCAAATAAGGAGGTTTGAGGGTTTGAAACATATATTCACGAATGCCGACATGGGGGCAAGGGAAGTAAGAACATATTGTAAACTTGACCAGAGTGGTTCGGATTTGATAAAGATGGCAATGAACAAGCTTGGATTATCAGCAAGAGCTTATGACAGAATTCTAAAGGTGGGAAGGACAATTGCCGATCTTGAGGGAGAAGAAAGGATATTACCACAGCATATCAGCGAGGCGATCCAATACAGAAGTCTTGACAGAGAATTATGGAAACATTAGACTCAGAGGTTTGAGATTTCATCAAACCAGAAAGGAGGGGATGGTGATTTTGAAATTTCTTCAAATTTGAGTTTTTCTTTTAAAAGTGCAATTTCCGAAGTATCAAGGAAGGGGACAATGGTTGTTGGGAGGGAAAGGATGCGCTTTGAAGAAACAATTCCTTCCAAAACCACAGAATTTAAGAGTTTATAATTTTTCAATTCCTTAAAAACGAAGAGCAAATCATAGATGTTTGTTGCTCCATTGTCGAACTCAGAAACGATTTTTTCAATAAATGCCGGTTGCAAATCAATGGGAGTATCTTTAATTGAGTACCAGAGTTTATCAACCTTCCTTTTGTTATCCTGACGCAGTTTAGATGTGAAGTAAAGAAAGAACTGACCTCGTTTCATTTCATTCAATTTTTCAGAGAACTCCTCGTTTTTTATCTGAGAAAAGTGAAAAAAGATATCATTCGGATAGTGGAGACTTTTGAGGAAACCAAAACCCTTGGGGTCTATTTTTTTTACTCGGCAAAAATCAAGAGGTTCAATCATAAAAACTCACAATTTATTAATAGTAAAGATAGGGAAATAACCGAAACCAGGGAAACGTTGCGGTATGGAAATGGGTTGTTATTGAGGGTTTTTAAGGTTACTTTAAATGTTGAAATAAAATAATTTAAGCGGTTAACGCAGCTTGATAGAAAGAAGAAGAAATCAGATGACATTCAAAGAACTTGGAATAGATGAGAGAATATTAGAAGGCATTTCAGAGCTTGGGTTTGAAAATCCAATGCCTATTCAGGAAAAAGTGCTTCCTTGGTTATTAAATGAAAATTCACGAGACATTATTGCTTTAGCGCAAACGGGGACCGGGAAAACCGCAGTATTCGGGATACCAATCATTCAGAAAACAAAAGTTAGAAGCAACAAGGTTCAGGCATTAATCTTATGTCCGACACGTGAGCTATGTGTCCAGATTGAGAAGGATTTAAGAAAATATGCGAAATATGTACAGGGAATAAAAACCGTGGCTATATATGGGGGGGCGAGTATTGAAAAACAAATTAAAGAAATTAAGGGGGGAGTACAGATAATTTCCGCTACTCCAGGAAGACTAAAAGATTTGATTAGCCGAGATATAATTGATTTATCACATGTCAGCACGGTAGTATTGGATGAGGCGGATGAAATGCTGGACATGGGATTTCAAGAAGATCTTGAAGAGATTCTGGCATATATTCCAACTGAAAGGAACACACTTCTTTTTTCTGCAACAATGCCACAAGAACTTATGGGGATTGCAAAGAAATATATGAATGATCCTATGGAATTATCGGTGGGAAAGAGGAATGCAGGATCAGAAGATGTTGAACATATTGCGTACTTTGTTCATAGCAGAGAAAGATATTTGGCATTGAAAAGGATAGTGGATTACAATCCAGATATTTATGGAATTATTTTTTGCCGGACACGTAAGGAAACACAGGAAGTTGCGGATAAGCTTATTTTAGACGGGTATAATGCAGATGCGTTGCATGGGGATTTGAGTCAGATACAAAGAGATATTGTAATGGATAAGTTCAGGATCAAACATCTTCAGCTTTTGGTGGCAACAGATGTGGCGGCAAGAGGGCTGGATGTGTATAACCTGACACATATTATTAACTACAATTTGCCTGAAGAACTTGAAATATATACTCACAGGAGCGGAAGGACAGGAAGAGCCGGAAAAAAGGGGGTTTCCATTCTTATAGCAAATTTGAAGGAGAAGGGGAAGATACATCAGATTGAGAAAACGCTAGGGAAAAAGTTCACCTTTCAGAATGTGCCTTTAGGAAAAGATATTTGCGAAAAGCAGATGTTGTTTTTAATTGACAAAGTAAAGTCGGTTGAGGTGGATTACTCAAAGATCGAAACGTATTTATCTGATGCAGTTCATAAACTGGAGGGATTTGAGAGAGATGAACTTATTGCCAGATTTCTTTCGGTGGAATTCAACAGATTTCTTGATTATTATAAAAACACACCGGATTTAAACATTCCAGTTGATGAGAAGAAAAAGCGAAGAAGTAATTTTGAGGGGTATACAAGATTCTTTATTAATCTCGGAAAGACTGATGATCTAAGTGCGAGTAAATTAATGGGGTTGATAAATGAAGTGACGGGGATGAATAATATTGAAATTGGAGAAATCAATATTCAAAGGAACTTCTCTTTTTTTGAGGTTGATTCGGGTTTTGCCGATTTAATACTTTTATCGTTCGAGGACAAGGTATATAAGGGGCGAAGGGTAGGGGTGGAAGCAGCAGTGGAAAAGAAGGGGGACAAATCTGCAAATTCGAAAAAGAGAGATAAAAGAAGAGGTGGAAGAGACAGAGGAAGAAATGAGAGGGATGGGAAGAGAAGGAGAGTTTTTTCAGTAAGCGATAAAAAAGAGGATAGAAGAAAGGGAAGAACAGAGGAGAGCCAAAGTAAAAGAAAACCGAGATGGAAAAAGAGAAAGTAGGATGAAGGATTTTAAGAAAAAACACCTGTTATTGGTAGTTTTAGCAAGTTTATTGTTTATGGGCTGGGGAAAAGATGCGCATCTAATAATTAACGGGAGGACAGGACTTTCATTCAATGGAGAGATGAGTTATTTTTTGGGATGGGTGGATTCGTTAGCGGCTCATGCTTCTGATGCCGATTACCGGAAAAGTTGGGATCCGACCGAAGATATTAAACATTACATAGATATTGACAATTACCCATCTTTTGTGGCGAATGGATACATAATACAGGATATTGATTCGTTGAAAATGATACATGGGGCATGGTTTGTTGAGAACCAGGGGATATTGCCCTGGGCAATTCTATGGACGATGGATTCTATCAAAGCGGCTCTCGGAAGAGGGGATTTTCACAGGGCGATGCTGCATGCAGCGGATTTGGGGCATTATGTCGGAGATGCGAGTATGCCATTGCATATTACGAGAAATTACAACGGACAGTACACAGGTCAGAGCGGTGTGCATTCGAGATTTGAATCGAGCATGATAAGCAGATTCAAAAACGAGATTTTATTTGAAGGGGATAGTATTGAATATATTGAGAATAAACGTGACTATGTATTTAGTTTGTTATATGAGAACTACAAATATGTTGACTCAGTATTAAAATCGGACAGTTTGGCAAAGGCAATAACAGGAAGTACGAGTAACAGCGCATATTATGCGGCAATGTGGAGTTATGCAAAGCCATTTACTGTAAGGTTGATGAAGAGAGCTTCGAATTCATTAGCGGAACTTCTGTACACGGTTTGGGTCGATGCCGGAAGACCATTGCCTCTGACCGCAATTTCGAGTGAACTTGCTGAAGTTAAGGGATTCGGTTTGAGACAAAATTATCCTAATCCATTTAATCCGACGACAGTGATTAAGTATATTATTGAAATGAGGGGACTTGTTTCGCTGAAGATTTATGATTTATCGGGGAGGGAAGTAAGCGAGTTGATAAATAAAGAGATGGAAGAGGGAGAATATACAGAGAAATTTAACGGCAGTGGGTTGCCGAGCGGAGTGTATTTTTATCAGCTTGAGACTGCGGGCAAACGGGAAGTCCGGAAGATGGTTTTGATTAAATAAGTAAAGGGGATTTCAGAGCTTCAGGACCAGCGCAATCCATTCATCCATATCCATTCTTTCAATTAAATGAAAACCGATAGAGGAATATTTTTCAATAATAGCATCAAAATCTGTGGTAAGAAGTCCTGAGAGGATAAGTTTACCGGAGGGTCTGAGACGTTTTTTCAATTCGTGAGCTATGGGGAGAAGAATATTTTTCTGAATGTTAGCGAGGATAAGATCAAAGTTATCTTCCGGAATCGAGGAAATTTCGCAGAGGCGAATTTCTATTTTTTCAGTGAGTTTATTAGTTTCGACATTTTCCTGAGCGTTGAGGAGGCACCATTCATCATTATCGAAACCGATTGCAGATGTGGCACCCAGAAGTATGGATGCTATAGCCAAAACACCAGTACCCGTGCCTGCATCCAAGACAAATCCATTTTTCGGGGTATGTTTCTCGAGTAACCGTATAACAAGACGGGTGGTTTGATGTTCACCTGTTCCGAAAGACATTTTGGGGTCAATGGTTATGATTATTTCCTCATGGGAGGGGGAATAATGCTTAAAAGAGGGGCATATGACGATTTTATCGGAAACTTTTATAACTCCAACCGATTTTTCCCATTCTTCATTCCAATTTTTATCTTCAAAAGTGTCAGATTCCGTTCGAAAATCCAAAAATAATCCCTCTTCTTGTTTTTGTTTAAGGAGAGAAATAACTTGTGGAAGGGGATCGATGGAGTTTTCTTTAAAATAGAGGGTCAAGGAATAGTCGTTTTCTTCAATACCTTCAGGGGATAGCTCCCAGAGGAAGCCACTGAGGGTCTCGGGGTCAAATGGGTTAGTCGTAATGCTGATTTTTGTATATTTCTTCATTTTAATAGCGAATTTTAGATGCTATGTAAAGATAGTAAGAGGAAAGAAAATAACGAAATATAATTTTTGTGGTTTAAAAGTGGCTTAGGGATATTACAGGTGGTAAGATGAGGGAAATATCAGGGGTGAGGGGGAATCGAAGTCAGCACGACTTTACTACGGCTTTTGTACGGCTTTACCACGGCTTTACTACGACTTTACTACGGGTTTACTACGGGTTTACCACGGTTTTCAATAAATGGAAGGTGGTTTTCTGATAAAATTGGATTAAGTATTAGGGAAAAATTTGGGGGGTAAAAAAATTTTTGGCGGGGGATAGTACTTTTTGTTACAAACGGGGTATTAGGTGTATGGAAAATAATACAAATATGAGAGAAAGAAGAGCGGATACGCAATTTTTGGTACGTGTGCTCAGGAATGAGATCACGACAGAGGAGAAGGAATTTTTTGACAAATGGCTTGCGGATTCCGATGAGAACAAAGAAGAATTCAGCACAATATCACTGCTATGGGATAAATTTGTTGATGTACCAAAGGAATTTCTTCCTAATGCAGAGTTGCAATGGGAAAGAATTGAGAGAGGGATTGAAACTGTAAAAAGTGAAAAATCGGGATCACAAGAGAAATACGAGATAACGGGGAAAACAGTCCCTGCGATAAATACTAAAAAACCGCATACCGGATACTTTGGTCATCATCATTCAAGAATATCAGTTGTAATACGAGTTGCCGCGATGTTTTTAATTGCGGTTGGATTATATTATATTTCGTTACAGGGAAATTTCCAAGTAGAAAAGCCAACGATTAACCCGAAAGAGAATATTACAAATACAATTTATGAACTGGTATCGCAAAAGGGGGAGAAAAAAACATTTCTATTGGCTGACGGGAGTACAGTCTATCTTAATTCGGAAAGTAAATTAAAGTATCCAAAGAATTTTTCAGGGGGATACAGGGACGTGGAGATTTCGGGCGAAGCATATTTCTCGGTTAAATCTGACAAAGAAATGCCTTTCAGGGTCAGATCGGGGAATACGACGATACTTGTAACTGGTACAGAGTTCAACGTAAAAAACCGGGGGAGTAATATATCAGTAGTTGTAACTAAAGGGACAATAATAGCCTACTCAAACAAGACGACGAGGTCCTACAATCTTTCGGGCGGGCAAATGATTTCGTATGATGAGAGGCAGGGTTTTTCAAGTCCGAAATCGGTTGAAGTGGAGAAATATTTGGGCTGGAGAAACAACAAGTTCTTTTTTGAAAGGACATCCCTGAACGAGGTGATGGCAGAGATTGAGAGATTTTATAACGTTAAAGTTGTTTTTGCGAGCGATTCATTGAAGAAGAAGACAATCACGGGAACATTCAACGGGAATTCGCTTGAGAATATATTCTCGATAATTTGCCTTACTTTAGACGTAAAAATTGATTATAATGGTAAGAGTGTTTTGGTTTTTTGATTACGACAAAGAAAGTTATGAGATAAATTTATTTAACAAATAACAAATATGAAAAATATCAATACAATTTGTTTAATTTTAATTATTTCAATTCTCTCATTTCCACTTACAGGACAGAATGAAATAAAAAATGTAGATGAGCAAACGGGTAGTAATGTTACGGAAGTCAGTATTGATTTTGAGGGATTAACTCCACTACCACAGGAAAAACACAGAACGGAAATGAAGACGGTACTTTCGCAACCGGTTACACTTCGTTTTCTCGATGCGCATCTAACAGATGTAATAAAGGAAATCAGCAAGCAACAGAGGGTATCATTCACGTATGATGACAACTTATTAAATATTAAGAAAATACAACTTCAGGCGGAGGAGGAACCTCTTTACAGGGTGTTAGATGAGCTATTGGGGACTTACGGAATAAGTTACTATGAATACGAAGCGGGGAAAATTGTTCTTGCCAAGCAGACAAAAATCAATGAAAAGACGGGTGCAATAAAGGGAGTGGTCAAGGATGACAAAGGGGAAAAACTGCTGGGGGTAAATGTAATGATCAAGGAGCTACATATTGGATGTGCAACCGACATAGGAGGTAATTACTCAATTAAGAACATCAGACCAGGAGAATATACTTTAGAAACATCGTCTGTTGGGTATGAGAAGGACGTTAGAAAAATAAAGGTATCAGAGGGGAAGATGCTGGAGATTAATATTGTATTAAAATCATCAGCATTTCAGATCGGAGAGATTGAGGTGGTGGGGACGAGTGAACTATTACCAAGAGATGTAAATACAAAGACAACAATTTCTTCGGCAGAGATAGAACATTTCCAGGCATCAAGTATCGGGGATGTACTTGATCTGGTGCCGGGAATACAGAGAACCAGCAATCCGGGATTAGGGAAATTATCTCAGGTGGGGGTTAGGGGAGATGAATCTGATAATTTAACAGCGTTTGGGACACTTATACTTGTAGACGGCATTCCACAGTCAAACAATGCGAATATGCAGTTTGAGAGGTTGACCGGATCAAACTCAGGGAATTCGAACTTAGGGAGAGGAGTTGATTTAAGGACGATTCCGGCGGACAATATTAACAACATTGAGGTTATAACGGGATTGCCTTCTGTGCGGTATGGAGATGTGACGGCGGGAATTATCAATGTACAGACAAAGATAGGGAAAGCCCCCAACCGATTAAAAATAAAGAATAATCCGGATACGAGGGAAGGGAATTTCGGAGGTGGAATATTAGTGGGGGAGGGAGCCTTTAGTTATAACCTTAACGTAGCCCAAAGTGAGAGAGATATAAGAATAACCGGGGATGAGTACTTAAGGCTGACGGGACAGGTAGTGTATTCGATGAATATGTTTGACAATGCTTTAGCGAGCAATTACAAGGTAAACTATCAGCGAATTCTGGATGAGGAAGAACCGAAAGGGGATATGCAAAAGACAAGAAATTATAACAGGAGTTATACTATAGGCTTGTCCACCTGGGGGAAATATAAGCCTGAGGACGGGGTTTCGATGTGGGAGTACAATATTTTCACGAATATGCGAACAGAGAACTCAATGAAGTCCAAATTAAATTCAGAATATGTAGTATTATGGAGCGGGGATACGGTTTCGACATATATAGGGAAAGTAGAAACGAGAGGGATTGAGTGGACAATAGGGGGAAGGCTTGAGTGGAATAAAGTTTTTTATACGGGGGATATAATACACAGAGTGCTAGTGGGGATAGATCCGCAGTACAATGCGAACACAGGGGAAGGAGTAGTTTTTGATACTTTGCTGAGTTATTATGGAGTTGGTTCGGGAAGAAGGCCATACTCTTTTGACGAGATTCCGGGGCAGTTATTAGCGAGTGTTTATGTAGAGGATAAGATTACGGGACATTTATTTTTTGATTACAATCTAATGCTTGGATTCCGATATGAGATGTACAGACCTTATGAGTTCAACCTGAGCGGGTTATGGGGAGACGGGGACATAGTGAAGTCGCATCAGGGAACATTTTTCAATCCACGAATGAATCTGATGATATATTTAACCGAGGTCAATCAATTAAGGATAAGCGCGGGAGTATCAACAAAGTCTCCACCGATGTCGACAATATATCCACCGGAGGATGTAATGAAGTGGAGGAATCCGGATTTAGGTACAATCAGTTATTTCAGATACAATTTGCAAGTTCCCGAGTTGAAGGGTTACAGAGAAACGATGTTTGAGGCGGCTTATGATCATAAGTTCATGAACCTGTTTGGGATCACATTATCCGGGTATTATAAGCAGAGGAATGCAGAACCTATAGGCATGCCCAATCCAGTTTTTTCGATAACGAATTTAGGTTCGGCATACAGTATATATTATGTAGATTATTATTCTCTGCCAGTAAACATAGGGCAATCATACAGCCGAGGTCTGGAGTTAAATTTCAAGACTGCCAAGGTACAAGCGCTGAATATGGATTTTCAAATAACTGCAGCGTATAATCATATAAACAACCCTGGTGAAGGGATAGTATATAGTAATACGCCAAATGCATTAAAGGGACAATATCCAAATTACACAGTACCAGATTCACCTATCGACACATTAATCGGATGGATATATCCGAGCGGGGGGAGATGGGCGGACAGATTGCAGTTAAATTATTATGTTAAGTATACATTAGCAGATTTAGGTTTATGGATTACATTGAGAGCAGAGCAGTTAGTTTTTGAGAGAAATCAGAATTACAATTTAATTCCTGTCGATTATAACCTATTGACGGAGACGCAGAAACTGGACAGGGTTTTTGATGGAGATATTAAGGTGAAGCCGAACAAATGGTTATTTAATATAAGTATGAGCAAGTCATTATTCCCGGGGGGAGAAGTATCTTTTTATGTAAACAACCTTTTCGATGATCCTGCAGTAAGAAGGTACTTTAACACGAGAACGACAGAGATGGAAGATTCAAGAAATCCATCGTTATTTTACGGCATAGAATTCAGTATGTCCGTTGACAGATTATTTGGAGGCGGAGATGATTAACCGAAGAATTGACACGGACGTAAGAGAGTGCGAGGTTAGATTAACCGGAGGAAAAAGAATGAGAAGAAAGAGTATAAAATATCTTCTAATTCCAGCAATAATAATGCTATTTATGAGCATAGGATGCAATGAGGATGCCCCATTGTTTTATGATGGGCAAGGGAGTTTGTCAATACTTGCATTAGGAGATACGGCGTATGTGGATACTATTCCACACTTTATACCGTTAAAAAACGCGACAGTAGTATTAGCTTCAGAGTATGGTTTAAGGATAGAGAACACAAATGAAAACGGAATATTGAATTTAACGCATTTGCCTGCCGCGGTCTATCAGATAACAGTGAGACAGCCACATCCGGAGATTCCAGGGATAATGATAGTAGGAGATTTAAAGAATATAGAAATCGGGGCTAACGGAAAGACATTTGTTGATACAATCCGAGGGGAGCAAGTACAAAGTGCAGGAATATCAATAAACGAAATATATGCAGGTGGACCTGTAAACAATGTATATTTCTTTTATGATCAGTTCATAGAGTTATACAATTACAGTGACAGTGTAAAATACCTGGACGGCATGATAATAATGAGAGTGTCCGGGAACAACGAAGCGGGGCAACTAGGACCAGGGGCTGATCAGGATGAAGACGGGGATATGGACGGAGTAACATATATATTCAAGTTTCCGGGAAATCCAGGGGAACATAATCACCCATTCCCACCGAAAACATTTCTGACATGTGCAGGGACAGCGGTGAATCATAAAAATACAGTTGCAACCAGTATAGATTTGTCCACAGCCGATTGGGAGTTTTATAATCAATATTCGGCGACAGATTTTGACAATCCTAATGTAAAAAATCTAATTAACACGAGATCAGACAGGACAGTAGATTTCCTAATAAACTTAGTATCGGATATAATAGTAATTGCCTCCGGAGCAGATTCCACATGGGAAGACGGAATTGATTTTTCGACGATTATTGACGGAGTAAAATACCAGTCAACACATACGGCAAAGAAAACGCTAGACAAGAGAATAGACAAGAGTTACACATTAAGTCCGGCAAAATACGGGGGACAATCAATGAGAAGGAGGCAGCCGGGGATAGATACAAATGATGCTCTGCTTGATTGGGAAATAATTCCCGCGCCAACACCAGGTTATCATTAAGCGGAGGCGAAGAGATGAAAATAAGCATTACATTTTTTATTTTAGCAGCGATAAGCATAAGTGTTCTATACGGACAACAGCAAAGAGTAAGAGGACTTGGGGGAATGACTCTGATATCAAACGATAAAGACTACGAATTAAATCCATTTGATTTTGGAGATAATCCGGGATATCTTATGTTAGATGAGAAAGAGACTCATCTGAGGATAAATCCATCATTAGGATTTTCATGGGGAGATATGAGAAGGGCTTATGACAGCGAAGGAAAAGATATATACGGGATAAATTTCAGGGGAATAAAAGCATTAGGTGAGAAAGGGACGTTTTTAGGATACACATCATATAATCATGAAATAAGAAAGGACTATAACAGGACATTGACATACGATCCATACGGAGGTGAATCCTTTTTCGTACGCGACACTACATCGGGGGATTACAGGTACAGCGGGCCAAGAATTAATATACAGTACAGCTTCCCATTCACAAATGAACTATATCTTGGAGTTTCGACGACATATCAACTTCTTGACGGATTAAAAAGTGTTTATACGAATGCACAGACCATCTACAGAGAAGTAGATGTGACTTTTGGCATGGTATATATGCCTTTGGAGACATTCATTGCGGGAGCAAAAGCAGGATATGCTGATTTCCAAGAAACGATAGAGGCAAAAGACGTAAATCTTTTAGAAGTAGAAATATTCAATTACAGAGGGGACACATACTTTATAAAGCAAAGAGGGAGTTCGGAAACACAAAAAATCCGTAAGCGAAGGTTAATTTTTGGGGGACAAATGTTTTATCAATATGGAAATATTATAAACGTTGGATTACAGGGCAATTATTATCCTTCGAACTCAAAGATTTTAATTCCTCAAAGTGGATTTATAGATGTTGAAGAAGGGTATGCGTCCTTTGATAGTTACGATTTGCAGGGGGTAGTAAGGATGATTCCATTTAAGAATACAACAGCTGGGGTAAGTTTCGGATATTATAGCCGGGACAGCTGGTCAAGGAACTCGAAATTGAATTTAACCTTGTGGGAATGGAACACAAATGAGATTACAGGAGGAGGGGGCATTGCGTATAAGGTGGAATCTATAGATCTTTTATTAGGGGGAGAAATTGAATTCAGGCAGACAAAAACAGATTCCTTGAAACATATAGATAACAGATATGTAAATGATTCATTTAGTGATGTGCTGATAAAAACAGGGGGAGAGATAGAAGTACTCAAGGATACATACATAAGAGGAGGTTTCAATTACGGAACAAAGGGATTCGATTTGGTTACCGGAGGAAAGGATGTTACACAGATGCTGGTGACCTTTGGTGTAGGGTATCCATTACTCGAGTCATTATATATAGATGCGTATTTTGAATATGGGAAGCAGGAAGCAAAAGAGAGTTCTTATAAGGTTTATAATGATAAAGTAAGCAGGAGTATTTTAAACGGAATGATATCGTTAAGATTAAACAGTTTTTAATTAATTTTTCCCGGAGATAAAAAATGAATAAATTCTTTGCATTTTTTTTGATAGCAATAATAACAATGACCGGACTCAATGGTCAGGTATGGAGACGGGTAACAAGTCCGTCACATCCCAGTATATCAGACTTATTTTTTGTAAATAACACAACGGGCTGGTTCTGTTCCAGCGGAGGAGTAGTTAAAAAAACAACAAATGCAGGAGTTACCTGGAGTGAAATAAGTTTTCCGAGCACAGATGACCTGGCGACTATATTTTTTGTAGATGTAAATACTGGATATACAGGGGGAGAAAATCAAAAAATATTCAAGACAACAAACGGTGGAGAAAGTTGGACGGAGATTCCTGTTCCGCAAATGTCAGGAAATATTGTGGCTATTCATTTTGCCGATGCAAATACAGGATGGATGGCAACGACATTATCGCCGAATAGTCAAATACTCAGGACAACAGACGGTGGAACGAGTTGGACAGTTAGTATAACAATAGCTAAAATAATACTTGATTTAACGTTTAAGGGGACAAGGGGTATAGCGAGCACAAGCAAACTTGACATGTATTATACGCACGATGGTATTAACTGGACACAGAGCACGAATGCAACATTACCGGCAGGTTACACGAGGTCTGATATAAGAGGCATATACTTTTATGATGAGAATACGGCTTATGCAACAGGATGGGGTTCTTTGATAGGTTTACAACCGAGCATACACATTAAGAGTACTGATGGGGGAGTTACCTGGCAGTATATGGGACAGGCGGTTGAAAACAGGACTTATGACAATCTTTACTGCATTTATTTTAAGGATGCAAATAATGGAGTGATAATAGGTGGAGCCAGCAAAGGAACTGTTGCTGTAAGGACGACAGACGGAGGAGTTAACTGGGTACCGATTAATATACCATGCGGGGTTACAATACAATGTATTTCAGGATTCGGTGATCAACTATTTATAGGGGGAAACAGTGGAGTTCTGATGTCTTCTACGGATTTCGGAAACAATTGGCAATTATTAACGCAAATCCCGTCAACGAATCTAAATTCCATAGATGCCGTAACAGATAACATAATATACACAGCAGGTTTCAATGCTTTATTTATTAAAACAACAGACGGAGGGGCGACAGGACATGCCTCGTTTGTAAGAGCAAACAATGTATCGCCGACAATTAATGATATATATTTCACCAGTGAGAATACGGGTTATGCAGCTCACTCATACTCTATGGTATCAAAAACCACAGATGGAGGAGTTACATGGACAGCAGTAATGAAGGATACGAATGCGGTTACTGTTTCGAATGCAGGAGTTTATTTTCTGAATGAAAATCTTGGATGGGTAACAGGAAAGATTGCAAATAATGTAGATGTTATTCACAAGACTACAGACGGAGGAACGACATGGACGAGTCAGTCAAATATTCTTCAATCAAACGGCAGAGCAGTTACATTCTTTGACAGCAATAAAGGAATTATGGTTGGTGAGAAACTCAAAGCAGCATATACAACTGACGGGGGAACAACGTGGATTGCATCAGTATTTAATTCGCTTCCACCGGGAACAACAACACCAGCGTTAAAGAATGTTACATTCAGAGATGCAAACAATGCAATTGCAGTAGGTGATAATTTAATATTATTAAGCTCGGACGGAGGGGCGACGTGGAATTATTCTCCAGTAAACAATTTATTTGAATCATTGTCCGGGGTTGAATTCAAGGATGCATTAAATGGCTGGGCAGTGGGTTCGAAGAATTCAGCTATACGAAGTACCGGTTTATACCAGACAACAGACGGTGGATCAAACTGGACTAACAGAGCCAATTATGCAGTATTTGATACGATGGTTACATTATATGAAGTGTCATATACTCCATCCGGAGATCTTTGGGTTTCAGCATCAAGCGGTATAGTATATACAACAGCAGTATTTAACGGAACAGATGATGAATTAACGGGTATAAAGGATTTTAGTTTAAGGCAAAACTATCCAAATCCATTCAATCCGACTACAACAATTGTATATAATCTTGATAAGAGATCAAGAGTTACATTAAAAGTATTTGATGTACTTGGAAGAGAAATAAGGACGCTAATTGAGGGAGAAAATGAAGCCGGAAAGCACGAAGTAAAGTTTGATGGACGAGATCTATCGAGCGGAGTTTACATATACAAATTATCAACCGCCAACGGAGTGATATCGAAGAAGATGTCACTTATAAAATAAAAAAAATATGAAAAAAATTACTGCAGTTTTAGTATTATTAATTGTAAAATTTTCAGTATTTGCCCAAATTCCCGCCGGGTATGATGACGGACTGAAATATATAGATAAAGATGATATAAGCAAGTACATATCGGTACTGGCTGATGATACGATGAAAGGACGCCCGGCGGGTTCTTTGGAGAACTATGTGGCATGCAAGTTTATCGCCGAAAAATTCAGTCAATTCGGACTGAAACCTTTTATAGAACCAAGAGTAACAAAGACCAAGACAAATGAACCTCCCGATGAAGAAGGGGAAGATGTAAAGCCTCCTTTGTTTCAACAGCCCAAAGAGGAGGCAACCCCTTTCGACAAATATTTTCAGAAGTTTTTCATTCTTGAAAGCAAGTTGGATTATTCGAATACTCGGCTTGGAATAAAAACCAAATCAAATAATTATTCAAAAGAAATAACTTACAGTCTGAAAAAAGATTATCTGGTTGACTATAAAGACATGCAGAATCTTCACCTTGAAGCAGAATCAGTATTTTTAGGATATGGTATTGAGAAAGGGGAAGGTGGTTATTCAGACTATACAGATGAGAATGGGAAAGAGATAGATGTTAAGGATAAGATAGTAATTTTTATTGAAGGTTATCCTCAGGAGACAGATACGGCAAGTATATTCAACAAAGTAAAAAACAATCAATACAAGAGTACCAAGAAAAAAGTTGAATATGCAATAATGAAGGGAGCATTAGCGGTTTTAGTTGCAGCAAATCCACTAAAGAACACACCACCATTTCCGGTTCTTTATGAGGGATATGCAAAAGCATTTGAAAAAAGTGATTTTACGATTCCAGGATTAAGGAAGAAAAAGAGCATACCTTTAGTATATATAGATTTAAAGATCGCGGAGGATGTTCTAAGCGGTAGCGGGAAAAGTTTAGTTAAAGTGCTTGAGGGGATAGATAAGAACCTTAAACCCGCTTCTTTCATAGTAAATGAGAAAATGATATCAGTAAACTTAGCATTTGAAAATAATTTGATTCCAACCCAGAATGTTGTGGGATATATTGAAGGGAATGATCCAAAACTCAAAGATGAGTATATTGTTATTGGAGGGCACATGGATCATGTGGGATTAGGATATTTCGGTGCAATGGACAGAAAAAATGCAGGATTTGTTCATAACGGAGCAGATGATAATGCTTCAGGGACAGCAGGTGTGATCGAGTTAGCCGAAGCATTTTCGAAAGTGAAACCGAGGAGATCAATAATCTTTATTGCTTTCAACGGAGAAGAACACGGGATGCTGGGCTCGAGATATTATGCATATCAGAATCCTTTCAGAGAAATGCGCAAGACAGTAACAATGCTAAATTTAGATATGATAGGAAGAAATGATACAAAACAAGTATGGTTAGGGGGGATCTTTTATGGAGACGACATGAAGAAAGTTATAGAGGGGGTAAATACGGAAGTGGGGATGGAGTTATTGTATAATGTGGGATTACTTACATTTGGTAGTGATCAAGGACCATTTATAAGAATGAAGATACCATCTGTTTTCTTTTTTGCCGGCATGCATGATGAATACCATACACCAGCTGATGATATTGAGCTAATAAATTTTGACAAGGCATATAATATTGTAAAATTAGCATATCTAACAGCGTGGTCAGTGGCAAACACCGAAACAAAGCCCGCATACAGAGAACTAAACATGGATGAGAAGATAAAACTTGTAAATGAATCTTTAGCCAAGCAAAAAAAGAACAAAAAATAACATAAGATATTAAATAAAAAACGGAATACATATGAATACAAACAGACTAGCGTATATAATAAAGAGTGTTATTATACTTTTATTAATTATTGCGAATACGAATGCTCAGAACAAATCCAAATATGAAGAGGGGAAAGTATACAGGCATCAGTTAAAAAACGGGCTAACGATTTTAACAATGGAGCGACACATTGCACCATTGATATACCAGCAATTAACATACAATGTGGGTTCGAGGAATGAAAGACTCGGGATTACCGGCATTTCGCATGTAGTTGAGCATTTGATGTTTAAAGGAACGGAGAAATACGGAAAGGGAGAAGCGAGCAAGACCATATCGCAGAACAGCGGAATATTTAATGCCTTTACAGCAAATGACATGACCAGCTATTATGAGTACATGCCGAAGAACAAGATAGAAATAGCTATGGATATTGAGTCGGACAGGATGCAAAACGCGGTATTTAACCCTGAGGAATTTAAAAGTGAAATTGAAGTGATAATTCAAGAAAGAAGGATGAGATCCGAGAGTGGCAGTCAGGGAGTGCTTAGAGAAGCAATGAATTCATTAATGTACACATCGCATCCGAACAGAGATCCGATAATAGGGTGGCCGAATGATCTAAGGAATATGACGAGAGACGATGCATACGAATATTACAAAACTTACTATACACCAAATAATGCTTTTTTAGTGTTAGTTGGGGACTTTGAAACTGATGAAATTGTAAAACTTGCTGATAAGTATTACGGTAAAATTCCAAAAGGTCCCAATGTAAAGGACTTTACGGTAGTTCAAGAACCACAGAGAGTAAAGAAGACCCTTACATTTTACCACAGTGATTATACAACACCAGCCATAAGGATGGCTTTTCATGTTCCGATATATACGGATCCGGATGCAGCAGCTTTAAGAGTTGCGGGAATGATCCTATGTGAGAAGAGCCGAGATGCGAGGTTATATAAGAGGATGGTAGAACAAGGACAGATATCCACATCGGTTGCCGGGGGTTTTTCAATGGCAAAAGATCCGACTGTATTTCAAATCTCAGCAGGAGTTAAACAAGACAGTTCGGTAGAGAGAGTAGAGAGAATAATTTGGGAAGAAATCAAGAAGATGCAGACGGAACCCGTGACTGATCATGAATTACAGAAGGTGAAGAACAGGTATAAGTACACACAAGTAACAAGTTACCTAAAGAATGCAGATATTGGGGGGAGAATAAGCAGATACGAATCTTTCTTTGGTTATGATTTTTTCGGAACATTTGATAAGAAAGTTAATGAAGTGTCGAAGGAAGATATTATTAAAGTGATGAACAAGTATTTTGCTGAAGACAAGGTAAATATAGCTTATATGTATCCAAAAGAAGGGGGAGATAAGAAGAAAAAGGGAGTTAATAACGAAGAAGAGGAGACAGAAGATTTCAACTACAATGATGGAGAAAGATTCTACTTCAAGTTGCCAGAGAATGAGACGTTGCCAATCGGAATAAACCGAGAGGATATTGAAGAAGTGGTTGAAATAGGAGAAGGAATAATCAGGAACTCTTATGATGATACAGATGAAATAATAAAACCACAAGCAATAGCTCCTTTAATAAAGACCTTCAAGCTAAAAAACGGAATAACCATTCATACCATAGAAAATCATCTAACCCCGACAATAAGCGTTGTGGGAATAATAGAGACCGGATACATACCTGAGAATCTTGAGGGACAGCAACCGGGAATTGCTCCTTTTCTAGCGGATGTAATGAGCAGAGGAACTAAGGAATTAAGCTATAAGGAACTCTCGGAACGGCTTGCATTTGTTCCTTTTTCATTCAACGTAAGCGGTAGTTACAGAGGATTTTATTTTCAGGGCAGTTCTTTAACTGAAAATGCAGATGAGATGATGAAGACGGGACGAGACATGGTAATGTTTCCACCGTTAAGGAGTGAGGATATTGAAAAACTCAGGACACCGCATTTGATGAGTGCAAAAAACAGGTTCAAGAAAACCGGAATAAAAGCATTTTATACAATGTTCAACACATTAATGGGGGATCACCCAATAACGAAATACAATTCTACCGAAGAGGCAATAAAAAGTATAAAAAGGGAAGATCTGGAAAAACTATATAAAAAATACTTTACACCAAATAACCTTGCCATTTTAATGATCGGGGATATGACCGCGGAGGGAATGAAGGAATTGGCGAACAAGTATTTCGGGGATTGGGAAAACGATGAAGGATTAAAGGAGATTCCCACAGCACCTAAAATCGGAGATTATAATGAAAAGATTGTAAAAATATTCCCGGATAAGGATTATAAAGAAAGCACGATTAATATAGGGTTTAGAGTACTTAACGATATTGATCAATCAGATGCAGAAATTATTAATGTATTAAATTATATTCTTGCTTCGAGCGCACTGACATCAAGGATAGGGGTTGAACTTCGAGACAAGCAGGGATTAATATACGGAATAAAGAGTGAAGTGTGGTCAACGAGCGATAATTTCGGGTACTGGAAGTTTAATACAAAGACCGGACCAGACAATACAGCAAAAGTAATAAAAGGAATATTTTCAGAAATCAGAAAATTGCTAAAAGACGGAATAACTGATGAAGAACTAAAAGCAGCGAAGAACAGGCAAATAGGCTTATTGCCATTTTATATTGAGACACCTGACGATGTTGCGCAAGTTATCTTTGATTTGATAAAAGACAAAAAACCATTTAACTACTTTGATAATAAGGGAGACAGGATAGTAAAAGTAACAAAAGAAGATGTTATGCGGATAGCAAAGAAATACTTTACTCTTGATGCGTTCTATATAGTAGTAGACGGACCACTTGAAGAGAACGCGCTGGATGGTATACTTGATGAGTTATAGAAATAGTGATGAGGAATTAGTATTTAGTAAAAGTAACACTAATTTAATGAATAAATATATAATGGAGGTCATTATGAAAAAAACTACATTATTTGCAATAATGTTAACTGTGTTTGTTTTCTGTTTTGAAAGCACAATATTAGCACAGGTTCCAAATTTTGGATGGGCGAAGAAAGGGAGCGGAACTTTAAGAGATAACGGGTTAGCGATTGCCGTTGATCAAGCGGGCAACTCATATGTTACCGGTGAGTTCTTTTCAACGGCTTTAAATTTTGCTCCGTCATTAACATTAACGATGGCGGGAGGATCCGGGAATTGTGATTTTTTCCTGGCGAAATTTGATCCATTAGGAAACGCTATATGGGGTTTTAGCGGAGGAGGAACATTAACAGACAGAGGATACGGGGTTGCGATAGATAATCAAGGAAAAGTAATTGTAACGGGGCATTATTTTGGAACAGCCACATTTGGAACATACACTCTTACGAGTGCAGGAAATTTGGATTGTTTCACAGCGAAATTTGATACATCAGGAAACATACTGTGGTTAAAAGAAGGTAAAAACGGAGCACAGTTATCTACACGAGGAGTTGGGACAGATAATGCTGGTAATTCAGTAATAGTGGGGTATTACGGTTCTGCAACAGCACCTACTGCAACATTTGACGGAGTAACAGTGACCACTAACGGAATCCGAGATGCATTCGTAGTTAAGTATAATAGCGAAGGAGTTGCACAATGGGGAAAGAGCATAGGAGGATTAAAGACGGGAGAGCAAGCCAATAGTGTAGCAATAGACAATCAAGGCAATGTTTATGTGACCGGGATATACACAGACACAGCTTCATTTGACGGAGTAACATTAAATGGTAACGGAGGGGCTGAAATATTCATAGTAAAATATAGTGCAAGCGGAAGTTTAATCTGGGCAAAAACAGCCGGAGGAGCAAAGGCAGATGAAGGAGCTTCAATTGCACTTGACGGGTTAGGGGGATTATATATAAGCGGAAAATTTGACAGTGCAGCAACATTTGGCACAACAAATATAGTGGGATTTGGAACCGGAGATGCATATTTAGCGAAATATGATGTTAACGGAAATTTTCAATGGGTAAGATATGGTGGAGGAACCGGGAATGATTATATGAACGCAATAGCAATAGATCGAAATAACAATATAATGGGGTTTGGACAATTTACCGGAACAGCTACATTTGGTCCAAATGTTCTAACAAGTTTAGGTCTTGACGATCTTTATTTTATCAAGTGTGATCCAAATGGAAATCTGATCTGGATAAAACAAGCAGGTGGGTCGGATGCTGATAAGGGGAATTGTATGGCACTTGATCCAGCAGGAAATGCATACAGTACCGGATCATTTAAAGTATATGCAAAATTTGAAGCTGATTCATTAGTATCCGCGGGAGTTGAGGATGTATATGTAGCAAAACTGGGTAACAGTATAATTCCAGTTGAGCTAGGATTATTTACAGCAGAGAATTCGGACGGATTTGTGACACTTAGATGGAGCACCATAACTGAGACGAATAATTACGGATTTGATATTGAGAGAAGCAATGATGGAGTACAATTTGAAAAAATAGTATTCATTAACGGAAACGGAACTAAAACAAGTAAGACAGATTATCTTTATACAGATAAAAATATCTCAGCATCTAAATATTATTACAGACTAAAACAAATTGATTTTGACGGAAGCATAAGCTATTCAAAGACAATAGAAATAGACGGATTAATAGAAAAACGATATAATTTGAATCAGAATTATCCTAATCCTTTTAATCCAAGTACATCAATCAGTTTTGATTTGGGCAAGAAATCAAATATTTCATTGAGTGTTTTCAACAGTTTGGGAGAATTAGTATATGAGTTGAATCAGAATGAATTAGAAACCGGAAGACACACGATAAGTTTTAACGGGACAGATCTCACAAGCGGAATATACATGTATCAACTCAAAGTTTACGGTGAAAACGGGACACTATATAGTGATTCCAAGAAAATGATGTTAATAAAATAAACTTATAAATTATTGAGCCGGTAAATACCACAATACCGGCTCAGTAAGGAATTTACAGGAGCAAGGATGAAAAATAAGATACGTTTCATATTTCAATTAATAATACTAGCATTAATAGGTTACGTTGCGGCAAAACCATTATTTATAGCCGGATACACATCAGATTTTGAAGCATATTGTCCATTTGGAGGTATTTCTTCATTGGCAAGTAAGCTGAATCAGGGTACAATGTCATGCAACATGAGTGAAGTTCAACTTTTATTGGGAGTTGGACTACTAATAGGAGTGATAGTAATTGGGAAATTATTCTGTAGTTACCTTTGTCCAATAGGTTCGGTAACTGAGTGGATAGGTAAACTCGGTGAGAAACTAAAAATAAGGAGAGAAATCCCCAAAGTATTGGACAGGCCATTAAGGTTGTTAAAATACGTTCTACTTTTTATTACAATCTATTTAACGATGACAACCAGCGAACTCTTCTGTAAAGAGTATGATCCGTATTTTGCAGCTGTAAATTTATTTGACAACAGTGATATTTATTTATTATATGCCATAATAGCGTTTGCAATAACAATAATAGGCACGCTAGTATTCAGACTTTTCTGGTGTAAGTATTTATGTCCATTAGGGGCACTGAGTAACATATTTTTAAATGCAGCCGGGGCAGGCATAGTGATTGTACTGTTTATTATTTTAAATCTGCTTGGCGCCGGACTAGGTTACATTTATTTGCTTGCAGGGATTGTAATTGTGGGAATAATAACAGAATTAGGGTTTATGAGAAGTTTCTTATTACCTTTACCAAAGATAACAAGAAATGTATTAACGTGTACAGATTGCGGACATTGTGATACACATTGTCCTCAAGGAATACATATATCGGAGTACGAAAAAGTAAATCACATTGATTGTAATCTTTGTACTGATTGCGTATATGCTTGCCCACATAAGAACACTTTGTCAGTGGGTGGAAAGAAGGATTTAAAATTTCTTGCACCTATTGCTACAGTGGTGTTGATTATTTTGAGTCTTGCAGCATCTGCTAACTTTGAGCTTACAACTATTTCAGAAAGGTGGGGAAAGTTTGATCAAATCGAGGATGTTGCAATGTATGAACAGACCGGATTGAAGAATGTGAAGTGTTATGGCAGTGCAATGTCTTTGAAAAACAGTTTGGAAAATGTAGAGGGAATATACGGGCTGGATGCATATGCAAAGTCGCACACAGTAAAGATTTATTATGATTCTAAAGAGATCTCAGAGAAAAAAGTAAAAAAAGCGATATTCACTCCAATAAAAATGGAAGTTAAATTGCTCAAAGGGAAAAAAATCGATTCTCTTGCAATTGTTATTGCTCCAGTAATGGGATTGTTTGATTTAATTGATTTCAATAATATGTTTTACGCGTTAAGGGAATTAGAAGGAGTATATGGCTTTGAAACCGAATTCGGCGAACCGGTAAGAGCGTCCATATTTTATGATCCGGCATCTGTGACTCCCGAAAAAATCAGAAAACAGATTGAGCTCGAGAGTATATCCGTTGAGAAAGTCAAAGGTAATGGAAAAGAAGAAATTGACTTGAACTTCAAGATAGAAGGCGATCTTGAAAAAAGCGGATTCATTACGATTCCGGATTACCGAGCCAGAATTTTCAGAATCTATGACAGAAAATTCAACAATTATGTTACCTATGAAGAGGATAAATTATCAGTATTTATCTTTGCGATGCCAGAAGCCGGAATAGCAAAGTTCAGAAGATATTTCGGTCAGTTAACGAGTCATCTATCTGCGGATGACGGGATAGTGCGATTTTCAACCAGATATAATAAAGAGCCTATGGGATATGTATTTTTTGACCCTAGCCAAACAAATGTTGAAAGAATAAAAGAAGCATTAGTTAAGGAAAAACTAACAATATTTTTAAGTGATACAGAGACTAAAGATGTTGAGAATCCATTTCACATAAAAGCTGTCGGAGAAGTTAAACCGGCGTCGGATATTGATATAGATGAGGATGAAGAGTAAAAACAATTTCGAAAAAGGAAGGCAACAACCTTTTTGAGATTCTTTATTTTTTGATTATAAGGTTTATTAATTCAACTAATATAATAGAAGTGAGGTAAATATGAAAAGAATGATGACAGTGATAGTTTTATTAGCCGCAATGGTTACCTATGGACAGACGTTCAATTGGGTATGGCAAAATCCAATGCCGCAAGGGAACACATTAACGGCAATTAATGTAATAAGTCCAACGAAAGCAATTGTTTTTGGTGCACGAAGTGTTGTGCTGCGAACAGAAGACGGTGGTGTTAACTGGGCAGTTTCTTATGCTGATCCAGCGTACAGGAATATAGAATCTTCCTGTTTTCTCTCTGCGACCACAGGTTACGTCTGCGGAGATGATGGCTTAATTCTTAAGACTACTGATGGAGGCTCTACATTTACAGTACTGACAAGCGGAACCACTGAAGATTTGTCCGATATAGATTTTATAGATGCTGACAGTGGTTATGCGGTCGGGAGTGTTGGAACTGTTCTAAAAACAACTAACGGCGGGTTAACCTGGAACGCAATCACAACACCCATTACGGTTACTATCAACACAGTTGAAGTAGTGAGTGCCGACAATGTTTATTTTGGCGCAGCAACTGCAAGTGCGCCGCAGCTTGTCAGCCGATCAACTGATTATGGGGTTACCTGGACTAATGCAACCCCAACCGGTGCGACAAAAAACATTACAGACATATTTTTCCTTGATGCAGCACACGGCTGGTGTTCGTCACAGGATGTAGGGAAAGTATTTTATACAACTGACGGAGGAACGACATGGGCTAACGGTGTTTCGGCAAATTTAGTTGTTCCAAATTATGTTCACTTTATTGATGCAAACACAGGTTTTGTGACCAATAACAATAACGGAAATGTATACAGGACTGCTGACGGCGGAGCAACATATACAGGGATAGCCACCGGAACCGAACCTTTGTACTGCGTTGCTAATTCAGGGACCTCAATATTTGCGGTTGGAAGGTACGGCTCAATATATAAGAGTCTTGATAACGGTTTGACCTGGAATCCAATGTTCTTATCAGTCACACAAAAACCAATGAGATCAATAAAGTTTACAAGCAGCCTTGTTGGATATTCCGGCGGGGGATCTACATCTGCAGCTGATTCACTCGGATTTATCCTAAAAACGAATGATGGCGGAGAAACCTGGGAGAATGTTGGATATAATTTCAAAGCTCAGGTCTATTCATTTGCGATAGCTTCATCAAACGTCTGGTATGTAGGAAATTCAATTAATCAGATATATAAAACAACAGACGGCGGAGCAACATTTACACTTCAGACACACCCAATTGTAAGCACGACAACAGATTTTAATGATATGTCATTTGTAGATGTAAATACAGGATATGCCGTTAGTTCGGGAGGAAAGATAATAAAAACAACTAATGGTGGCACGACCTGGACAGATGCGAACACGCCTTTTGGAACGTCTGGTGTCTGGAGCATTTACACTCCAAATGCAAACAAAGTAATAGCAGTTGGTGCAAGCGCAAAGGCTTATATGACCACTGATGGCGGAACATCATGGACGCCTATGACAACCGGTATACCGGGAACTTTTTTTGTAACGCGATTTTATAATGAGAATTTTGGTTTAATAGGCGGGTACAGTTCTCCAAATCCTGTTCTGTCAAAAACAACTGATGGCGGAGCAACATGGACACCTGTTGGGATTCCAACTGATCAGGGAATAGGAAGTTTGTGGGGCATTGGTTTCAGGGATGTAAACACGTACTGGGTTACAGATGTTAACGGTGTGATTGCTTACACAACTGACAGTGGTACTACGTGGAGTGTGGCCAAAAAAGTTGCCGGACACACTATTTTTTCAGTTTCAGTGGTTGGGGATCACATGTGGATGACAGGAAGCGGCGGATTAATCCTGAAGGGTTATTCCAATCCAAATGTACCGGTTGAGTTAGTCTCTTTTATTGCTACAGTTTCAGGACAAAATATTGAGTTAAAATGGAATACTGCTACTGAATTAAACAATAAAGGATTCCAAATCGAGAAAAAAATTAAAGGTTCAAACTGGACTGAGTTAGCATTTGTCAAAGGAAAAGGAACGACATCAATTGAAAATTCGTATACCTATACTGACAAGAATGCCGGATCAGGAACAATATCTTACAGACTTAAACAAATAGATTTCGATGGAAGCTACGAGTATTCAGAAGAAGTATTAGTAGAGATGCTAACCCCGAATACATTTGACTTAAGTCAGAACTATCCAAACCCATTTAATCCGAGTACGGTTATATCTTACAATATTCCATTCCAAACTAAGGTTGAATTGAAAGTATACAACATACTAGGAAAAGAGGTTGCCCGGCCAGTTAATGAGATTCAGGAGGCGGGTTCATACAGTCTATCCTTTAACGGTGATAAATTATCCAGCGGAGTATACTTTTATGAATTAAGAGCAGGCGATTACACGGCAAAGAAAAAGATGATTTTAATCAAATAAAGCTAAATTAATTTTCCTATAACAGAGACGGGTATAACCCGTCTCTGTTTTTATTATCAAAAGCAATGAGTAGAAATTAAAAACTAAAACGTGGCATGATTAAGTATTGTATAATTAGTGTTTGTTTGTTTTTCCTAACGCAGTCCTTAGCACAAAATAATATTGGATATGTATCCGGGACAGTAATGAGTGAGGAAGGGGAATTACTTCCATTTGCAAACGTTATAATAAAAGAAAACAATAATGGAGCCGCAACCGATAGAAAGGGGAAGTTTAAGTTAACTTCAATACCGGGTGAATACACACTAGAAGTATCATTTATCGGATTTGAAAAATCAGTTAATAAAGTAATAATTGAAACAAACAAGACAACAGAACTAATAGTTAAATTAAAGTCAACCTCCTTCGAAATCGGAACAATTGAAGTAGTGGGAAAGACTGATTTTTTGCCAATCAATCCCGAAACAAAAACAATAGTAACTTCGAGTGAAATTGAGCACATGCAAGCTTCAAGTTTGAATGATGTACTAAAGCTGACTCCGGGGGTTGAGACCACAAACCCGACATTGAACAGCACAGAAAAAGCATCGATAAGGAAAGGTGATGCGTTAGGTACTCAAATAATACTTGACGGAATTCCATTGACTAACAATGCAAACATGCAAATCGGGATTGGACAATCGACGGCGAACAGCGGATTAGATTTAAGGAACATACCAGCTGAGAATATCAAAGAGGTTGAAATAATAAGAGGAATACCCTCGGTACAGTACGGAGATTTTACAGACGGATTAATGATAGTTAAAACCAAAGCGATTGTGGAAAGTCCTAAAGTAAAGTTTAAGTATAATCCCCAATTATATGAGGCAAATGTGAGTGCGGGTTATAAAATATGGGATTGGGTAATAAACGGCAATTTTAACTTTGCATCTTCTGAAAGAGATATAAGACTAGAGGGAGACGGTTATACAAGGATTGCTGGACAATTAACGTTAGAGAAAGAGACTGATGATTTCACTCTTAAGAATATAATATATCTAACAAGATCATTTGACGAGTATAAAGAAAAACCGGGATATCAGTTGCGAGAAGCCTGGTATAACCGAGATATAAATCTAAAATATTCCGGGGAGTATAGTACATTAGCAGAATTATCAAAATTAACGCTCAAGCTTTCTGTCTCATACACAAGGCAAAATTCATTTGATCAGCGATTGGTGTCGAGAGATAATCTTGTTCTTTCGACCAGAGATTATGAGGGAACGCAAGAAGGAAGAATTGTATTTGGTTCATATCTTGGGAGTAAAACAATTACCGGAGATGTTTGGAATATTTTCAGTGATGTTAATTATGGATTCAGATTTTTTCAGGGCACAATACTGCATAGTATTCTGGGGGGGATAACTTACAGAAATGATTTAAATGCGGGGAAGGGAATCCAATTTGATCCGCTATTTCCCCCAACAGTATCGGTTACATCGCCCCGTTTAAGAGATTACAGTTCGATACCATCCTACGATATAATAAGTCTGTATTTGGAGGACAAGATTACCGGGAACATCTTAAGACCTTTCACGCTTCAAGCCGGATTAAGATATGAAGTATACAGACCCACCGGATTTGACATAAAGGGACTATACGGCAACGGGGAGCTAATTAAATCCGAGAACGGAAGTTTTTTAAATCCAAGAATAGCTTTCTCAATAAATCTAACAGAAAATACACAAGTGCGTATGGGTTATGGAGTATCCACCAAATCACCTCCTATGGGAATGATATTTGCCCAGGAGAAGTATTTTGATATAGTGGACACAGTATCGGTAGTTAATCCGGCATATCCAGATAGTAACTTTGCCTTAATATCGACTTTTGTAAGAGAACAGGCGAATCCAACAATCAAAGGGTACAAGCAAAAAAAATATGAATTTAGCATTGATCAACAATTTGACTTTTTAGGATTAACACTTACGGGTTATATTAATAATACAACCGACATTTTTCAGAGTCTTTCAGTACCAACGATTTACTTCAAGCGCACATTCCCAAGCTGGCCGGATATCAGTGATGAATTTATTAACAGGATTTATCTAGATTCATACACTAAATATTCGAACAACGGCTGGATGAATGTAAATGGATTAGAGTTTGCAATGACAACAGATCGTATTCCCATAATTAATACGATATTTAAGTTTGATGCGGCATATATTTTTAATGAATCGGGAACAAAAGACGGCGAGTATTTATCCAGTTCACGGTTTGTAAATTCCCTGAATTCCGAGGTGATGCCTATTTACATATCTACAGAGAATTACAGTAAAGAGTTGTTGTTCAATTACCGATTTGAAATTCAAGCCAGAGAGCTGGGGATGTGGCTGACACTACACGTTCAACAGAAACTGATAGATATCGATGGAAGACGAAGATACGATGATACGCTAGCGGTAGGTTACTTCACAAGAGACGGTGAAATAGTCAGAATACCAGAAGACGAAAGAACAGATCAAAAATATGATCAATTAAGAAGGAAAATACAACCTTATGAATTATATGAGGAGGACAGACCGAACAAGTGGCTCATAAATCTTAAAGTGAGCAAATCACTTTGGAAAGGAGCCGCATTGTCGTTCTATGTTAATAACTTTTTAAATAATCAACCTTTATATAAAAGGAAAAGGAGTTCGGAAATATCTCCAATTTATGATAGAAGAAATCCGGAAATATTTTACGGAGTTGATTTTAATTCCACAATAGATTTTTAAATGGAACGAGAAATGAAAATAAAAGATGTAGTAAAATTGATTTTATTGTATTTGAGTATTCTTGCATCGATTATGGTAAACGGATGCAGCGAGATATTAAATATTGATGAAGTTCCCGGTGTAAAAGAAAGAGGGGGGGATTTTATTATTAATTTAAAAGACAATACGGGATTCATGCAAAAACTTTTTGGAAAAGGATCAGTACCAAATGCCATAGTTCGGTTAAAATCGAATTCATTAGGGACAGAGTATAGTTTTGTCAGTGATTCAAGTGGAAATGTAAGGATAACCGGATTGATATCAGACAGTTATTTTATTTCAATAAAGCGCGGGATGTTACCTCAGGAATTAGAGGCAATATTTGGCGCATACACGAAGGATTATGTATTAGTAAACAAGGAAACAAAAGCGATCGAGTTAAGTGCTGGCGGGGTGAGTGAGTATGAGATTAGACTAGACACCATCTCAAAATCCGCACTAGTAATCAGTGAGATTTATGCGAGCGGACCTACCGGGGCGGGTTTATATTATCATGATAAGTATATAGAAATCTATAACCAATCAGAGTACATTCAATATCTCGACTCAATGATAATCGCGATAGTATATTCAAGCAGTTATCTGGGATTAAACTACCGAGATGACCCTGAGTATATACACTCAAAGAGTATCTGGATATTCCCCGGAAACGGCACTGATCATCCAATTCTGCCGGGACAATTTATAGTATGTGCAGAGGATGCTATAAATCACACAATGAACGCTCCTCAGAGCGTTGATTTATCGAATTCGGATTTTGAGTTTTATAAAGATGATGCTCCAGATATAGATAATCCTTCAATTCCCAATATGATCAGAATATATCAACCCTCTGGTAATGACTGGCTTATAGGCGGAGAGAAGGGGGCAATAATAATAGCAAGGCTAGGTGTAAACAGTCTTATTCCTTATAGTGAAGAGTTTCTAATCCCATACAAGAATGTTATTGACGGAGTTGAGTACATGGCTGATCCGACAAAAATAAATGAAAAAACACTTAACCCGATAATAGATGCCGGAACAACAGGGGGTATTCAGTTTTATACAGGAAAGTCAATGGAACGAAAATCAGTCTTTGTAAATAATATGAATGAATTGGCGGACGAGAATAACTCATCGCTTGACTTTATAATTATCACAAAGCCCACGCCCAATTACCATTCAACCTGGATTCCGACGGAGCATGGCAAATGAGATTTAATGTATTCTTAATGTCGTTATTATTGATACTAGTGTGTGTGGTGAAGTCTGTTCATTCACAGGAATATTCCACATATTTAGGATATCCCGGAAAAGAGAGGATAAATCAATACTTTGTCGGGAAGAATCCAGCATTTTTAAAATTCAGTAAAAAAGATGAACTGCTGGGATTAAGCGTAGGGTTAAACAATTCGAAGGGATTTTTTAAGGGGTTCCTTGATCCAGAGCAAGAGAGCAAGTATCTTTTAAGCGCTACAGGAAAAAAGAGCATAGAGGAGAATCAATACTTCAAGGGGAGTTTCAATATAGTGAGACATGAAAGACAAAACTGGGATTGGATTTTTGTGCGAGAATATGACAAAAATATTTTTTTATTAGGGGACAGCACCACGGGTAATAGCAGATTTACCGGGATATTGTTGAATTCCGAATATAGTTTAAGAATTGCGAAAAATTATTTGCTTGGTGTCAACCTTGACTATCTTGTTGATGAAGGGATAAAAGAAGTATCCCCTCGGCCGACATCAGAATACCGGTATATAGATGTGACTTTAGGAGCCGGATACGATGGAATCAAGGGAGTATCCTTAGGTATAAAGGGAAACATTATTGATAAAACGGAAAAGATTGTGTACCAAGAAGATGAAGGAGCATTAACAACTGAAACAATAATCCTCAAATTCAGGGGGTATGATTATCCCAATGTATTCAGGAAAAAGAGTGAAGTGAGATATTCATATATTAACCAGTATCTAGGACAATTTGATTACACAATAAATGCCGTTGAAAATCTGCTTATAACAGGTTACGTGAATTCCGGGGCTGAGAATTCAGTAGTTAAAGACAATTCGATAAATCCAGAATCAGACGGGTATTTTCAAAGCAAACTTGTTTCAGCCGGATTAATCGGGAATTATACGATAACATCTTCCTGGAATACTGGCTTATCATTCGAAGTTTTAAGAAATGAAAGATGGGGTAAAAGTTCCAAGTACAATGTGCTTTATTATGAAGACTCAGATGAGTGTGAGAAAATTCAAGTCAGTTGCGAATATATTCTGGATAGAAAAACATCATTTACAATAGAAATAGAGGGTTATTTGAACAGAACTGATATGAGTGATTATTATTCAGATATAAGTTATGCGAATAAAAGCAATTTAATTTCCGGGGCAATTGGTGTAAACCATGAAATAAGTGAGGGATTCAGAACCGCATTTATTTACCAATATTCTGAAAACAGAATCAGCGCGGAAAATGTAAAATCAGGTCAATCCTCGAATTATTTTTCAGATTACAGAATAAGAGATATCTATTTCAGAGGGACAAATTATTCTACACACAAGGGAAAACTAATTATTAATTTATCTAAGTTCCCGGGGGGAGATTTAAGTCTGTTTGCTCAATATGGAATAATGATACCACAAAGAAACAGCCATTTTTCCGGCAAGCGAAGGAATGAACTGGATATGTTTTTAGAGTACAAGATCAACGTATTTTAGAAAGGAAAAAAATGAAAAGATTATTTACATTATTTATTTTTATAACCATTTTCTGTTTGAATTCATTTGCACAACAATTGCAAGTATTATCTCAACCAGATTTTAAAGAGATGATGAACGATATTTATTTTGTGAATGAAAATACGGGATGGATAGCCGGTGCAAAAGGATACATATATAAAACAACAGACGGAGGCGATAATTGGAGTGAGCAAGTTTCCGGTATAAGCGATAATATTCAGAGACTTTTTTTCACAGACGAAAATAAAGGCTGGGCAGGAGTATTAAACGGAGCGGTGCTTAAAACAACTGACGGCGGAAACAATTGGATAAAGTATTCTTTCACCAATGTTGCACCAAATGTAGCATTCTCACTATTTGATGTCCTTTATTTTACAGACGAAAACACCGGGTACGCAGTTGCCGGGAAATTAAAAGCTATATATTTATTGAGAACAACAGATGGCGGTGTATCCTGGACTATAAAAGACTCCATGGTAACAACATCAAATATGAGGTGGTATGATCTGGATTTCCGAGAGGGGAAGGGATCGATGGCGGGAGATCAGAAAAACAGATTCAGATATTCAACCGATAATGGAATCAACTGGGGTGCAGCAACACCAATTGTTGATGGTTTTTTTGGTGCTATTAAATCAATAAAATGGTTAAATGGGTCCGATGTAATAGCAATAGGTGAGGGAAACGAATTTAACGGGGTGCCTGTGCCGATATATAAATCAACGAATGGTGGAATTGACTGGGTGAAAAAAAATCAGTCTGTTTCGACTGTTTATGACCGAGTGAAGGATGCATACTTCAAGAATGGAACAGAAGGAATTGGTGTTGGAAGCAACGGATTCAGTAAAATATTTATAATAAAAACAAGTGATGGTGGCGAAAACTGGAGTACATCAACCGTAGGATACTCTTTTGGTCTGCAAGCCCTATCCGGTATCGGTGACAAGTTATTTGCACTGGGTTCGTCAACGCACATAATTAAATCAAGTGATTTTGGGAATACATGGGAAAATATTAAAAAGAAAGCCCCCGCATCAATATATGGAATGCAATTTATTGGAGGCAAAGGATATGCTGCTACGAGAAACGGTGATTTTTATATTTGTAATGATGGTACCGGGAATGAATGGGAATATCTATCATCCACAGGGAGTGATGATTTAAAGGATATATTATTCTTGGACGGACAAACCGGATTTGCAGTAAAAGAAAACAGACACATATCGAAAACAACTGACGGGGGAGTTACATGGAGATCAACACTTACTCCAACACCAGCAAATACACGAAGCAAGGTTGGTGGGATATCATTTGCTGACTGGAATAACGGTTATGCATGGATGAGTCTTAATCAGTACGGAGAATACTATGCATGGAAGACTACTGATAATGGTGAATCGTGGACTCAAACAGGTGCTTTTGCAGGACCCGGTTATGTTTCGGGAGGCATAGTCACTTTTGATGCAAACACAAGCGTATTGTTAGGTCCCGATAACTGGACCATGAGAACAACAGATGGCGGAGTATCCTGGAATCCAGCAAGTCTAAACAGTTTTCCACAGAATTTTAATTCAAAAGATTTTGAGGGGGTAACAAGAATTAATAGTAATAAGGCGGTGGCGATAGGAGAAGGGTTTATTGCGATTACAACAGACATGGGAGCTAACTGGGAATATATCAACCATGGATTGAACGGAATTGATTCATCTTTTTATACAATCACCTCCTCAGGGGACACATTGATGTTCATAGGATGTTATAATGGGGCTTATTTAAAGTCGACCGATGGTGGAAATACATGGATGATAGATACGACTTTACAGGGTCAATATTACTGGTTCACTTCAGCGTTAACAGAAACGGGCAAGTTATTCTTTGGAACCTCAAACGGATATATTGTTGGAGAAAAGACAATATCCGATATTAAGGATGATGCAAACATTGCGGAAACATTCAGATTAGAACAAAATTATCCTAATCCATTTAATCCTTCAACAACGATTGAGTTTTACTTAAAAAACGGAGGGAATGTAAAGCTAAGTTTGTATGATATTATTGGAAATGAAGTGAGGATTTTGGTGAGTGATTACATGCGAAGTGGGAAGCATAAATATGAGCTTGACATGAGAAATGCGGAGAGATCAATTGCGAGCGGGATTTATTTTGTAAGATTAGAAGCAGAAAATCAAACAGCAATCAGAAAAATAGTTTATTTAAAGTAAATATAAGCGAAAAAGAGGACAAATTTATGAAATTGTTTTTAATTATTATTTTATTTGCCGTTACGGTATTATCTCAAACAGAGATTGTCAAGCCCGCTAAACAATTTGCCACATCGTTTGCAATAATTATTGACCGCACAACATATGAGAAATGCAAAGAAGCCGTGGTAAATTACAAAAACAGCGTTGAGGCTGATAATCTTTCCTGTTATATAGTAATATCAGACTGGAAGAATCCTGAAGAAATAAAAAAAGAAATAACAGATCTATACAACAGAAAGCCAAAGCTTGAAGGAATAGTACTAATCGGCGATATTCCAATAGCAATGATAAGAAACGGACAACATTTAACTTCCGCATTCAAGTTAGAGGAAGACCGCTATCCGTGGATCCGATCCAGTGTTCCATCAGACAGGTACTATGATGATTTCGACCTGAAATTCAATTATATAAAACAGGACAGCATATATAAGCTCTACCATTATTATTCATTAAGGGCAGATTCTCCTCAAAGAATAGAAAGAGAAATATATAGTGCCAGAATTAAGGCATCCGGTAACCAGGAACAGAAATATGAAAAAATCACAAAATATTTAATGAGAGTTTCCGAACAAAAGACTAAAAAAGAAATTATTGACAATGCATTGATCTTTACGGGACATGGATATCATTCGGAATCACTAGCAGCCTGGGGAGATGAGCGAATTTCAATTCACGAACAATTCCCGCAGATGTTCAAACAAAACAACAGAGTGAAGTTTATTAACCATGGAATGGATGACAATCTAAAAGAGATATTAATGGCTGAACTTGAAAATAAAGATCTAGATTATGTGCTTTTTCATGCTCATGGGGACACAGATATGCAGCTTCTTCTGAGTTATCCTAAAGCCGATAATATCACTATGAATGTGGAAGGGATAAAACTGTTTTTGCGGAGCAAATTAAGAACTGCACAAAGAAGAAATCAATCAGTTGAAGATGCAAAGGAGTATTATAAAAAAGCTTATGATATTCCCGATTCATGGTTTGAGGGAGTCTTTGGAGATTCTTTAGAGACGGCTGACTCTCTTCTTAACTATAAATTGGACATGTATTTAGACGATATACGCAAGATGAAGGTCGGAGCTGAATTTGTAATGTTTGACCAGTGTTTCAATGGTTCTTTTCATTTGGATGAATATATTACGGGGGAATATGTGTTTGGTGCAGGAGAAGTTATTGTAGGAGAGGGAAATTCAGTTAATTGCCTGCAGGATAAATGGGCGAATGAGCTTTTAGGTTTATTAAATTTAGGGGTGAGAGTGGGGAACCGGCATCGCTTTGTTAATTTGCTGGAGAGTCACTTAATAGGTGATCCTACATATCGATTTCATAGTAACATTCAAGATGACTTAAATGAAAAGATTGTACTACAAAGAGATAATGAAACTTACTGGAAAAGTGCATTGAGAAATGAAAATGATGAAATAAGAGGACTTGGAATAAGAATGCTACATAATATCAGGGGAGAAAAGTGGAGCAAGGAGTTGAAGGATATTTACATGAATGATCCGTCCGTTAATGTGCGATTACAAACATTAAAGTGTCTTGCAGAACTTAATGACGAAACATTCAGGGAAGTTTTAAAACAATCCATAAAAGATCCATATGAATATATCAGGCGAAAGAGTGCGGACTGGATGGGGGAAATCGGAAAGGTTGATTATATCCAGTATTTAATTGAACTGATAATATTTGATGAATCTCCACGAGTGTCTTTCAACGGAAGGAACTCAATAACATATATCAGTTCGACGAAAGCAATAAAAGAGGTTGAAGGTTTCGTAGCAAATCTTCCGGACTTTATGGAAAAAGGCAAAATATTAAGCGGGATAAAGGGTTCTTTAGAGAGAAGCAATATATGGCTTTTTGAAGAACTTATTCCTCATATAGAGAGTGATACAATAAAGGAGAGAACAAAGTTAGGGGAAATAAGAACATTCAGGAACTACAAGTTTAACGAAGGGATTAAAAGTTTATTAAAGGAATTGAAAAACCCTAAACAGAGCATTGAAGCAAGAATATATATTGCAGAAGCATTGGGGTGGTATTCCTTTAATATCCAGAAGAATGAGATACTCAGAGAAATAGAAGAAATATTGACAGATAAAAATCTTGATTCTAAGTTCCGAGATGAGTTAGTGAGAACTAAGAACAGATTAGTTGAAGGTCACAATGATGTTATGCTTCCTTAGGGGAGAACTCGCCACCAGTTGATTTGAAGGGTAGAAAGACTCTGAATGTGGTTCCCTTACCATATTCAGAGTCAACCTCAACTTTGCCTGAATATGAATCCACAATTTTTTTAACAAGAGACAAGCCAAGTCCGGTTCCATGAATATTTTTAGTGAATTCGTTCTTTGCTCTGAAAAACTCGCTAAACAATTTTTCTTTTTCAACTGGTTTAAGACCAATTCCGCTATCCTTAACTGAAAGAATTAAATAATTGCTTGTGGAAGTTAAGGATATAATTATTTCGCCATTTTCCTTATTATATTTAATAGCATTGCTGACAAGATTGGTAGTTAATCTTTGAACCTCATTCAAATCGGCAGTAATCGGTTGAAAGGTCTCCGGCAATTTCAGGTCAACAATAAGTTTCTTTTTATCGATCTCAAACTGAAAGAGGTTGAGTACATCTTTGATGACATCGCGCAAGTCAAGTTGCTTAAGTTCGCGAGTGCTAGTTTTCATTTCCATTCTTGAAATATCAAGCAAGTCATTTACCATATTGAGCAGACCTGTGAGTCGTGAACTAGAGCGATTAAGAAAATCGAGTTGTTGATCAGGGGGAATGGAAAAGTCCTTATTGGTCAGGATATTAATAAATCCGAGAGTCGCAGCGATTGGTGCTTTTAGTTCATGTGCCACCATAGAAACGAATTGAGATTTAAGATACTCAAGTCGTTTAAATTCCGATATATCTTTTATAACTGTAACTACTCCAGCCAGCGAACCATCGGGATGAGGAACAGGAGAGCAGGTAACCTCCACAAAAGTTTCATTATCGCCTTTAATTCTGAGTTGTGCAGAATATGAGCTATTATGGAAAACTGTTGAATAGAGAAACTGATTAATAATCACGCCAACTTCCGGGGGAAGTTTATTTACGATATACTCTTCAATTTTGATCTCATCAAGTTGAAGAAAGTTCAACGATGCTGGATTGTAGAGAACAGCTTGTCCTTCTTTATTAACAACCAAAACACCATCAGCGAGGGAATTAATTATGGTATTTAATCTTGTTCTTTCAAAGTGAACTTCCAAAAGACGGCGTTCTCTATCCAAGCGAAGACGTTCAGCTTCCACGACAAGCTGTCTTTTTTTTAAGCCAGCCTCAAGTTGAGAAAGCAATTCCTCAGATGTGAAGGGTTTTGGAATATATCCATCTGCGCCAAGTTTTGTTGCCTGAATGGCAGTTTCATAGCTTGCATATGCAGTGGCAATATAGCAGATAGTGTTAGGGCGGACTTGGCGAAATTCACGTAATACTTCGATTCCACTGATGTCAGGCATTTTTAAGTCTATAATTGCCAAATCAAAATCATTGGCGATACCCTTACGGATGCCCTCGGTTCCATTTTCCGCGGTATCAACGTCGTAGCCTTCCATTTCCAGAATCCGCTTAACGCCGACCCTCAGGGCATCCTCATCATCTATAACTATAATCTTGGGTTTAGTATCCATGAGGGAAGGGTATTAATCCTGTTTATTAAAACTTTCGAGTTTTTGGAGTAAGTCTTCAATTATCACAGGTTTATTCAGGACTGCGTCGCATTTGAGCCATTCTTTTTCTTCCTCAGTTGAAGCATTGAATTTATAGTTTGTGAGATAAGCTGCAGAGGTCATCATTATGATGGGAACATTTTTGCCATGCGGGTGTTTTCTTACTTTATAGCTAAGGATAAATCCAGAATCATGTTCTTCCATCATTAAATCAATAAGGAGTGCATCAGGAAGGAACTCTTCGAATTTGTTATATCCTTCTTCGGCGGTTTCTGCTGTTACAACTTCATAACCTTTAGCCAGAAGAATTAATTTAGTTTGATCCAGTAAGTCAATATCATCATCTACGAGTAATATTTTTTTAATTTGCGTCATTTTTTTTACCTATTAAATAATTAATGAATAAATTAGTTATCAGACGTTAATCTGACAGGAATTTTAACAGTAAAGGTAGTTCCTCTCCCCAGTTCACTATTAAAACCAATTTCCCCCTTGTGCATTTTTACAATTCCGTAAGTAATAGCCAAACCCAGACCGGTACCCCTACCCATTTTTTTTGTTGTAAAGAAAGGGGTGAAAACCTTAGAGTAATTTTCGCGAGGAATACCAGCACCAGTATCGGAAATTTGAGTGATTATATACTCATGATTTTGAGATATTTCAAGTTTAAGTTCTTTGCGTTCGGTTTCTTCCATAGATTCAGAGGCGTTTCCAATAAGGTTGATAAAAACCTGTTCCAACTGATCTTTATCGCCCTCTACTAACATATCATTTGTATAATCAATGAAAACGGTATTAATACCAGAAAAACGCGGGTCCATTTCGATTGTCTTGAGGATTTTGCGTAGCAAGGAGCTAAGGGGAAACTTAACAGAGCTGAGCTTTCCCTGCCGGGCAAAATTCAGAAGATTAGACACAATATTTTTGCATCTATTAGCTTCATTAATAATAAGGTTTAAATCTTCATCGGAGTTTGAACAGGAGGCTTGCTTCTCGAGAGTTTTTTTCAGCAGTGATGCATAGAGCATAATTGTGCCGAGAGGATTATTAATTTCATGGGCAACACCTGCCGCAAGCTGGCCAATAGAAGCCAGTTTCTCAGCTGAGTGTAACTGTTCCTGAGTTGTGCGTAAGTCCTCATAGGCAGTTTCAAGCTGATCAATGAGATAATTAAGGCACATCTCCTTTTCAGCGAGATTTTTTCCGATATTAATTGCAAATTCCCGACAAGTCGGATAGCCACAAGAACCACAATTTAATTCATCTCTTTCAGAGTATTTATTCAGGCTAGCGAGGATATTTTTAATCTCGGTCTCACTTGGAACAGGTCTTCTTTGATTTTTTGGTTCGAAGGTACGAGTCAGATCAAGATTACGACTATTATAAATATTGCTATTCCAAACTTTTTTGTTAATTGAGTGAACATTTTCTTTGATATAGTCAATCACTTTCTGTTTTCGTGCATAGTAGTTCAGATCAGAGTCAATTGCAGGACCACTAATACAACCCTCACAGAAAAGTATATCAATAAACTTAGCATGAATTTTATTATTGGCAAGATCATCTATGAATTCCAGGACTTTGGATTTACCTTCGACTATAATAATTTCCTTTTCGAGGATGTCATCAGAGATGTTTGTAGTTTTAAGAAGACCACCAGCAAGTGGAAAAGTCTTGCCCAGATAAGCGAAAGGAGGATCAAATGAAGATGGTTCAAGCTGATCAAAATTAATATTTTTAGTTTCAAACATTTCCTTGACTTCGGAAAATGTAAGAACCGAATCAATAGCACCGATGACCTCATCCTGAATGAATTCATCTTTTTTTGCAACACAAGGACCGATAAATACAACCTTATAATCTTTCCCCATATTTTCTTTGATATATCTACCAAGAGCAATCATAGGGGAAACAATTTTTGCCAGATTGGGGACTAATTCTATAAAATATTTTTGAATATAGTTGCAAACTGCGGGGCAGCTAGAACTTATAATAGTTTGATTGTTATCATTTTCAAATTCAGAAAAATAGAGGTTGCTTATTAAATCTGCACCAAAAGCCGTCTCGATAACGTGTTCAAAGCCAAGCTTTCTGAGAGCCGAAGGGATTTTTTTATAATCTTCAGGGAAAGAAGCTGCAAAAGAAGGAGCTACGATAGCCACCGTTTTGGAGTATGGAAGGACATATTCGAGAACAGCATCGGTTTGACTATGGATTTTTTTTGCACCTTGTGAACAAACCTTTACGCAATTTCCGCAAGCGATACACCTCTCCTGAAGGACGACAGCCTGTCCGCCCATTACGCGTATTGCCTTTGCCGGACACTCCCGAATACAGGAGTAGCAACGTTTACAGAGGTCCAGGCTTGTTGTTACAATATCTTGATGCATGTTAGTACCATTTAAGAAAGAATCAGCATATTTAATGCCAGAAAAAAGAATGTTTATTCTTTATTTAAGAGAAAAATTCTTTAATTTAGAATATAAAATTACTATTATTTCTTGAAATTAAGAAGAGTACTTCTCACAAAGTCAAAACAAGAACAGGAAGAATAAAAGGTGCAAAATGAATAAAAAAGCATATATTAATGGCAGAATTTACAGGGGAAAGAAATCAGAGGACTTCAGTGCGAATAAGGGAAAAGAGGATTTTTGCGATACTTTAATAACTGCGAATAACCGAATAGTATTTGCCGGAAAAAGAGAAGAAGCAGAGAGAGAGGGATTAATTGGTAAAGGTGTCACAATTAATGATCTAAAAGGGGGGACGATAATTCCCGGTTTTATCGATTCTCATGCGCATATAATTATGGGGGGATTTTATCTTCTTGGAGTCGATTTGCAACCGGCAAAAACCCATGAGGAGTTTGTTAGTATTTTAAAAAAGTTTGTAAAAGAAAATGGTAAAAAATGGATAACCGGAGGGAATTGGAATGAACAAAACTGGAAAACTCCAAACTTACCAAGCAGGGAGTGGGTTGATGAGTTTTCGACAGAAACTCCAATATTTGTAAGCCGGATGGATTATCACATGGCATTTGCAAACAGTAAAGCTTTGATCTTAGCGGGGATTACAAAAGATACACAAAATCCAGAGGGAGGAGAAATAGTCCGGGATAAAGTGACAGGCGAAGCAACAGGCATCTTAAAAGACAAAGCCATGGAGCTTGTACAGGCGGTAATTCCCAAACCATCTGAGACAGAGAGGGAAAGGGCGGCTCTCAGGACTTTAAAAGAAGCGCGGAAGTATGGAGTTACTTCAATACATGATATCTGTTATGAGGAGGATTTCAGGATACTACAAAAACTTGAAAGAGAAGGGAAGTTAAGTTGCCGAATATTTGCCAGATTGCCAATTGAGAGAACCGAAGCGATAATCAGTGCACAAATTGAAGCGGGTTTCGGGAGTGAAAAACTTAAGATGGGTTCATTGAAAGGATTTGCTGATGGTTCATTGGGAAGTGGTACGGCATTATTTTTTGACCCATATGCAGATGACAGCAGCAACTATGGTCTGGCAATGGAAATATTTAATAATGGGCAAATGAGAGAATGGATATTAAAAGGTGACCGGGCAAACTTGCAGATGTCGATTCATGCTATCGGTGACAAAGCTAACAGTAAAATCATCGATTATTTTGAAGAGGCTATACAAAATAATAAAAAATGGGACCGAAGATTCAGGATTGAGCATGCACAACATCTGGACGAGAAAGATTTTGGAAGAATTGGGAAAGCCGGAATAATAGTGTCTGCACAGCCGTATCATATGTATGATGATGGATCATGGGCAGAAAAGAAAATCGGGAAAGAGAGGTTGAAGAGGAGTTTTGCATTCAGGAGTATGATAGATAATGGTATTCGATTGTGCTTTGGGAGTGATTTCCCGGTTGTGACAATTAATCCATTAGCCGGGGTATATGCCGCTGTAACTAGACACACCTCAGACGGAAAGAATCCCGAGGGACTAATTCCAGAAGAAAAAATCAGTGTTTATGAAGCTATTGAGGGATACACAGCGGGGGGTGCATACGCATCATTTGAGGAAAGAATTAAAGGGAGATTAGAAGAGGGGATGTTGGCAGACTTTGTTGTATTAAGCGAGAATATTTTTGAGATTGAAGAAGATAAAATCAAGGATGTGGCAGTTATTCAGACAGTGTTTGACGGGGAAACAATTTTTGAGGCTTGACAAAATGGACAGTATTCCAGTAGCAGTAAGTGTGCTTTTTACTATTCCAGGGAAAGTTATTTGAGTGTTTGTTTATTTTTAACTGCGTTATAAAACGATGTACCGATAATGACCAGTGATAGCGGGAGGATAAAATAGAGAACCGTTGAGTTAAAAAATGTAATTCCAGAATAATGGGACGACTGCATGATTAAGTATGCAAGGTATAGGAGGTAGAAAAGGAAAAGGAGTACTCCTTCCCAACGTGAGATTTCCTGACCAGTGAAGAAAAGCGGGAGACATACAAAAGAAACAAAAAGAAGAAGAGGAAGATCAAAATAGAGAAGAGAGCTTTGAACAGACAGACCAGAGGGGTTAATGAGGGAGGAAATCCCAAGTATATAAACAATATTGAAAATATTGCTTCCCACAACATTACCGACTGCTATATCTTTTTCTCCTTTAAAGGTTGCCGTAATGGAAGTTGCAACTTCGGGGAGTGAAGTACCGATTGAGACGATAGTAAGGCCGATAATCAGTTCGCTTAAACCGAACATACGTGCAAAGTTGACAGATGCATCCACGAAAAGATTAGATCCGATTACTAATAAAACCAATCCCAATAAAGCGTAGAAAATTGATTTTAGTATATAAATTTTTCTGGTTAAGGGAGAAGAAGATTCTGTTATATTTTCTGCTTTTGCGTGTTTTAAGGTTTCCTCTTTTCTGCTTTTCCAAATAGTGAAAACCGTGTAAATGATTCCAGATAAAAGAAGTAATATGCCTTCAAATTGGTCTATCACATTGTTCAATGCCAGAATGAATAATAGGATAACTGCAAAAATCATTACAGGTAATTCAGATTTTATAACCTGCCGAGAAACAAAAAGAGGACTTAAGAGAGCGCTCAGACCAAGAATAAAGAGAATATTAAAAACATTTGAACCTATAACATTACCAAGTGCAATATCAGGTTTTGCTGTTGCGGAAGCATTAAGAGTGACAGCAAGTTCGGGGGCACTAGTACCAAAAGCAACTACGGTAAGACCAATTACTAATGAAGAAATCCCGAAGGATTTAGCAAGGTTTGATGCACCTTTTACAAGAAGATCGGCGCCATATAGCAAGAGGATGGCGCCGCCGATAAATTTGATTACATCCAACATCAGGAGTTATTTCTTTTCAATTTTGCAAGTATTGATTTTCAAGGGAAGATAAGCAGGGCAACGTCCAGTAAGACCAGTTACAAGCGGGACAATGCCAATAAGTCCCCAATACTTTGCGGAACCCTCCACCCAAAGTAACATTGACAAAAGAAACAGTCCTATGATTACGCGCAGAATTTTATCAACACCACCGACATTTTTTAACATATTGAACTCCTTAAATTAGTTTACAAAGAAGTTTAAACTTAAAATAAATAAAAATCGTTCAATTAGTAACCTCTTTTATAAACTTTTTTAAAGTCTGCAATAGACATAACCTCAACTAGTTTTTGGAATGTTGTATCAGCTTTCCATCCAAAGGTATCTTTAGCTTTTGCAGGGTTACCAATCAACAAATCAACTTCAGTGGGACGGAAGTAATTTTTATTTACATGGATTATTTTTTGTCCCACTTTTATAGATGGTTTAAGGTTCAAAGGATTAATGTTTGAATCCTGATTCAGATTTTTTAATAAGTTGGAGTAGTCAACAGATTTAACGATTCCCACTTCTTCCCGGAGTTCTCCTTGCCAAAGGATTTCAACACCGAGATTTGCGAAAGTATGGTCACAAAACTCTCTAACCGTATGAGTTTCACCAGTTGCAAGTACGAAATCGTCCGGTTTTTCAAGTTGCAGAATTTGCCACATACCATAGCAGTATTCGGGAGCATAACCCCAGTCTCTTTTAGCATTAAGGTTGCCAAGGGAAAGAGAATCCTGCAATCCCCAAAAGATTCGAGCAGCGGCGCGAGTAATTTTACGGGTAACAAAAGTTTCACCTCGCCGGGGGGATTCATGGTTAAAAAGAATACCATTGCTTGCGAAGATATTATAAGCTTCACGGTAATTAACAATTATCCAATATCCATATAGCTTAGCAACAGCATAGGGGGAACGAGGGTAAAAGGGGGTTTTCTCTGACTGAGGTACTTCTCTTACCTTTCCATAGAGTTCGCTGGTTGAGGCCTGATAGAATTTGACCTGTTTCAAACCGACTTCCCTAATAGCATCGAGGAAGCGAAGGGTTCCCAAGGCGTCCACTTGTGCGGTATAATCCGGGACTTCGAAAGATACTTTAACATGGCTCTGAGCCGCGAGATTATAGATTTCATCGGGAGATATTTTTTCGAGTAATCTGTTAAGATTACTTGTATCGACAAGATCACCATAATGCAGAAAAAGTTTTTTGTTCAAGATATCCGGGTTGTTATAGAGATGGTCAATTCTACCTGTATTAAAGGAACTACTTCTACGAATAATTCCGTGAACCTCATATCCTTTATCAAGGAGGATTTCAGTCAAATAACTTCCATCTTGTCCTGTAATGCCTGTAATTAATGCTTTTTTCATAAAAATATATTCCAGTTATTTATTTGCGATATTAGTTTTATACCATTGATAAGTTTTTTCAACTCCTTCAGCGAGAGAAGTTTTGTGTTTCCATCCAAGATTATGGAGCCGAGTTACATCCATAAGTTTACGAGGTGTGCCATCGGGCTTGGAGGAATCGTTAATTATTTCTCCTTTATATCCGACGATTTGTGCAATCATTTTTGCAAGGTTAAGAATGGAGATGTCTTCGCCCGTACCAATATTGAGGTGAGTCAAATTATTATCGTAGAGGTCAGGAGCATCGATATTTTCAATCATGAAAGTGAGAGCATCGGCCAAGTCGTCAACGAACATAAATTCTCTGAGAGGAGTACCTGTACCCCAGATTGTGACAGCAGGGGAGTTAATTATTTTCGCCTCATGAAATTTGCGCAGTAAAGCAGGGAGAACGTGGGAAGTTTCGAGATTAAAGTTATCGAAGTAACCATATAGATTAGTTGGCATTGCAGAGATAAAATCAGAACCATATTGTTTATAATAATTTTCGCAGAGTTTAATTCCAGCGATTTTCGCAATAGCGTAGGGTTCATTAGTCTGCTCGAGATATCCGGATAGCAAGTATTCTTCCTTAAGGGGTTGAGGGGCAAGTTTAGGATATATGCAGGAGCTGCCTAGAAAGAGGAGTTTTGAGACATTGTTGATGTAAGCTGAATGGATTAGATTGGCCTCTATCATCAAATTTTCATAAATAAACTGAGCGCGGTAAGTATTATTAGCATGAATTCCGCCAACTTTCGCTGCGGCGATAATTACGACATCAGGTTTTTCCAATTCAAAAAAGTTCTCAACATCTTTTTGGTTTATCAGGTTAAGTTGAGAAATATCCCTTGAAATTATTTTTGAATAGCCCTTTTCCCGGAGATTGCGAAGAATCGCAGAGCCCACCATTCCATTGTGTCCAGCCAGATATACTTTTTTATCTTTATAGGAAGTTGTCAAAATTGCCTCAATATTAATAAGATTTTTTTATATTACAAAAATAGTGATAATATTCGAGAGAAAGGAATGGATTTTTTGTGACACTAACAATTGGAATTAAAAATAATGAGCAAGAAGTTGTATGATATTGTAATAATAGGGGGGGGGATAGTAGGATGTTCAACGGGTATGGCGCTGAGCCAAGAGCACAGAGTTAAAGTAATGATTATAGAGGCGGAAAAAGAACTGGCGTATCATCAGACAGGTAATAACAGCGGGGTGATTCATTCCGGGTTATATTATAAACCGGGTTCATTAAAAGCGGAAAACTGTGTAAGAGGGAGAGAGTTGATGTACAAGTTTTGTGAGGAGAATGAAATAAGGAATGAGAGATGCGGAAAACTGGTGGTTGCAACTGAGGATAATGAAATACCGCGATTAAATGATCTTGAGGAAAGGGGAAGGAAGAACGGTTTGCAAGGAATAAAAAGATTAAGAAAAGAAGAACTTGGAGAATATGAGCCGAATGTGAGGGGAATCGGGGGATTATTCGTAGGAGAAACAGGAATAGTTGATTACAAAGATGTTACTAAAAAGTTTGCCGAAAAAATAAAAGAATACGATGGAGAAGTCTATACTGAATGTAAGTTTCAGGGATTAGTAAGGAAAGGGAATATGGTTGTTGAGACGACCAAGGGAGCGATAGAGTGTAAATATTTAATAAATTGCGGAGGTTTGCAATCAGACAGAATTGCAAAAATGTGCAGGATAAATCCTAAGGTAAAGATAATTCCGTTCAGAGGGGAGTATTATACGATAAAGAAGGAAAAGGAAAGCCTAGTAAAAAATCTAATATATCCGGTACCTGATCCAAGGTTTCCATTTCTTGGGGTGCACTTTACAAGAATGATCAAAGGAGGGTGTGAGGCGGGTCCGAATGCAGTCTTAGCTTTTAAGAGAGAAGGATACAAACATAGTCAGATATCGGTAAAAGATACAGGGGAGATGTTAGTATATCCGGGATTCTGGATAATGGCTTCCAAGTTTTATAAGATGGGAATAGCAGAGTTTTACAGGTCTTTCAGTAAGAAAAAATTTGTTGAATCACTTCAGCGATTGGTTCCCGGAGTAGAATCAGATGACATAGAAAGAGGGGGGGCGGGAGTAAGGGCTCAAGCATTAGGAAAAAACGGTAGTTTATTAGATGATTTTTGCATAGAGGAGGGGGAAAGGATGATACACATTTTGAATGCTCCCTCACCCGCAGCGACAGCCTCAATAAGTATTGGGGAGAGTATAGCGGAAATTGTAAAATCAAGACTTTAAAGGAGTGGATATTTTAAGGAGAAAGCTATAATCCTTTTTCTGATTTGTTATTCAGAAAGAAGCGCCAATTTGACTTTAGGTTCAATATAAAAAGAATACCAAGACGAGAAGGATTTTGAGCATTTTAAGTCGATAAAAGAACGAATTTACTACGGCTTTACCACGGCTTTTCTACGGCTTTACTACGGCTTTTGTACGGCTTTAGGATGAAGTAAGAGAGGGGTCAGGGGATGGGAATTTAACCAGGCGGGGGAGTGAAAATGTGTGATGGGAAGCAAAATATGTTCAGAGAATGAAATTGAGACGGGGCGGGGGTAAATTTTTGTTTATAATAAATAAAAAAAGTGGTAAATTTACGTTCTGAAAAAATATAATTAAGAAATTTCATTTGATTTGTGCCTGTTTAAGATTTAGGGGAGAAAGGGGCTCATTCTTATGATATTAAAGAAATTTAATAAAAATAACCGGAAATAAATGAAAAGAGCATCAATATTATTTTTTGTACTTTTATTTTCAATGACCTACTCTCAGGTGAAAGATTATGAATTGGGGTCTTCAAATATAGGGCGGTACACACAGCAGGGAGGGTATTTTGATTATTCGGATCCCGGAACCGTCAATATTAAGGTTGCAATATGGGGATATGTGAAATATCCCGGGCGATACACAATTCCAATAAACACAACAATGCTTGATTTGATTTCATATGCCGGCGGACCATTGACGGATGCAAACCTGGATGATATCCGATTATATAAGATAGACGATCAATTGAATCAAGAGATGACAAAATACGATTATAATGATCTTCTCTGGAATGAGAACCTGAAAAGTACACCGGATAAAATTCCCGGATTAGGGGCTGGGGATGTTTTACTAGTTCCGGGCGAGCCGAAATATTTTTTCAGAGAGAATTTAAGTATGTGGCTTTCCATACTATCTGCATTAATATCTTTAACTATTTTAGTCTTAAATATTACAAGGGATTAAAGGAGAAAAAGTGAATAATAGTCAACCTGATGTTTTAAGGACAGATGAATCCAAGACGTTAAAAGATTATCTTAATCTAATACGTGTAAATATTGTTCCAATAGTATTAATCAGTTTAACGAGTTTAATAATATCAATTGTGTACTCGGTGAATGCAATTAATATATATAAATCCACAACTGTATTAAAGCTATCCAAGCCCAAAGGAAGTATTCTTGAATCTCCTTTGATGCCCGAATTTTCCGATTTCGGGAGTGACAGGTTTATTGCTAATGAGATAGAGATACTTAAAAGCTATAGTGTCAGAGAGAAAGTAGCTAAAACTCTAATTGATACATTTAACACAGTACAGGACAAATCGAAATTTGCAATTATAGTAGCCAAGGAAGATGAGGAGGGGGCTGTACCCAAGCTAAAGAATATAAATGCCATAATCAAAGCCATTTCAGGAGTGTCGATTGATCAGAAAAGGGGTTTGGATATTGTGGAGATTTCAGTTGAATCGCCTTCTCCATATGAAGCAGCGCTAATTGCGAATGTTTATGCAGATGCCTACAGATCAATAAATCTTTATTACAACAGGCAGCAAATGATAAACGTAAAGGATTTTCTGGAGGATCAAAGGAGAGAGAAATTAAATGATCTGAATGATTCAGAAAACCGACTGCGTTTATATCAAGAAAAGGGGGGCATAGTTGCATTACCAGAACAAGCTAATGCATTAATCGGGCAGTTAACAGATTTTGAATCCCAGAAAAACGCTGCAAAGATTGAACTTACAATTGCAGAAAACAACCTGAAAGAATACAGGAGCGAGCTGGAAAAACAAAATCCCAGGTTGAAGGATTATCTGGAGAGTCTTGCGGGCGAGCCATATTTCTTAAGTTTACAAACACAAATAGCGCAGTTAAAAACGCAAAAAGATATAGCGCTGGCGAATAATCCGATTGCACAGAAAAAAGATGAGATAGTAAGAGAATTTGATACAAAGATTGCTGATTTACAAGCCAAAGTTGACCTGGAAATAAAGAAGAAGAGGGCGGGGATATTTGCATCATCACCTGAAGAGATTCGTCTGCTTTCCCAGAAGCTATTTGAGGAAGAAGTCAAGTATCAATCGGTTAGAGCATCATACACTGAATTAAATAAAATTGTAAATGATTACGAAAGGAAATTTAATCAACTTCCGAACAGGACAATA
>JAAYVN010000122.1 GCA_012517155.1 Ignavibacteriales bacterium
AAACTCCCCCCGCCCGTCTTCGTCTCCTCACTCTCCATTTCAATTCTTATCCCTTTTCCTCTTAATTCTTCTTTAATATCCTTTACCCCCTTAAACGATTCCAGTGTATTGCATTGCTGATCCCAGCCCGGATTAAAAGTAATTAAGTTACTCTCTAACATCCCTTCAAACAATCCAATCACGTGATCTCCGTTTCTCATTATCAGCCAGTTTTGTTTTTCCTCCCCTCCCGAAACTTCAAATCCCAGTTTCTCATAAAATTCCTTTGACACTGCGATATCCTTCACTCTCAGACTTACTGATAAAGCGCCCAGTTCTGTATTTATACTGCTGTTAATCTTATCAGATACCTCTTTTCCATGCTCAATCCCGAACAAATTATAAGGTTGTTTCTTAAAACTTTCATTGAGCAGTAGCACACTCAAAACTATATAAACAATAAATCCTGCAACAATAAGAAGCTGAGGCAATGATGTCTTCTGTATATCATGCCTTGATTTAATGTCACAAACCTCCCCCGGGCAATACTGTGCTTTCTCCCTGTATATCCATTGATAAAACTTGCAACCTATGCAAATCCCGAATGCCGATTCAAAAAATAAAAAAATTAAACATACCATGCAAATCAATCCGGTCACCGGTCCCTGCGCATTGAAAATTATCAGGTGCACTAGCATTATAACTCCCAGTGCAACCCCGATTATCCACGCAAATTTCTTCTGCTTTGCCCCTACATACTCCGGCGTCTGCTTCCTTACAATCAGCCTTCCGATTATCAGAACTGGCGAGAACCTTGGATTGATTATCACCCGAATGAGCATATCAAAAAGAAATATTAAAATTGCATACTTAAGCAAAGTAAAATCCCCTTTCGACGCCGCCTGATTTATTGCTACAAACATCAGTACAAATAAAATTCCTGCACCTGCTCTTATTTCCCTTTCATTCAGCACCGGAATCTCATATCCCTTTACATCCTCTCCAAATTTAACAATCTTACTCATAAATTAAAACTCTTCCTTAAATAATAGAATCTTATAATTAATTATATTTAACAATTACATAACCTTTTTCTCTGCCCATAAGTTCTTAAGCAACGAAACACACAATATCTTCTTAATTTGATTTGAAAATTACTAATTATTCCAAAGTCACACAACAAAATTTATTATTTCGGTTAATTTCAAATGAAAACTTTAATTTTGATTTATAGGAAAATAAAGATTTGGAATTTTGGTTTTTACTTTTCTCCGATAAGTCGGAACTTCGAGCCTTTCCGCCACAGTTGATTACGGCCTTTACCTGAAATCGCGTTTATGAGCCATCCTTCACCTTGAATAATTTTGTTGGCAATTATTATAAGCAAGCGGATTTGCATTTTCTCTGTGAGAATCTGGCTTTTTAATAATCTGTGGTAATCCGTGGTTATGTTTTTCACCACAGATTCGCACCCCGCTTCACGGGGCAGGCAGATTACACACAGATGTCCACAGATTAATATTTTAAAACTTGGCTTCGACGGGTCGGTCCGCCGCAGCAGGGTGTTGCAGTGAGTTCTTTCCTTCACAATGATTGTTTTTACTTGGCGTACTTTGCGAAAAACTTTGCGTACTTAGCGTTTAAGAGTTGATTTTCGCTTAGAATACTCACTTGCAGCTTAGAAAATTTCAGAAATTTATGATTTAGTAAAATACTCTTTTTTCACTGCAATACCCTGTACTCAAAATATTAATCCCACATTATCCTAAAACCGTGGTAAAGCCGTGGTAAAGCCGTGCTAAACCCGTCCTAAAGCCATGCTAAAAACATGCAAATATCCTTGTGAATTACATTTAAACTTATTATTATTGTTTTACTGATTTATAAAAACTTAAGGAAACGACAATGGCAATTCTAAAAAGCAGTGTTCATGGTAAAATCTCCGGAAAAATAGGCAACAATGTCTATCGAATAGTAAAAAACCGTGTTATAATTGCAACCACTCCCGCGGCTTATACCACCAGTTATTCCCCCAATGCTGTTAAATCAAGAAATATCCTAACTTCATATTCTAAATTCTCTTCCCAGGTTAACAAAATCCTTTCTCTCTCTGCAATCTGGGATAATACCGATTTGTCGGGCGACTCCCCATACAAAAAGATCCTAAACTTTAACAAAAATTTCCTGAAAAACGAATTCCTTTCCCCCTTAAACTCCATAGCTCCAAGGACTCTCACAAATCCCGTAAAATCCATCACCTTCTCATCCGGTAAACTCGCCACCACCCTCGAAGATAACGTCTTTTCCCCTGATTCCTCCGATTTTACCCTGCATACCGTCGTCGCTCTTATCAAACCAAAGAGCAAAAAAGTCCCATTTCTCCTTCTAACCACCTCCTTTGAACCTGTTCCTGTCAACACATTTAATCTGGTAATCTCCCTTGACAAAAAATTCGCTCGTCAGACTTCCGATTACGCTCAGATGATAGCATATCCCTGCCTCACATTTACTCGCGATGGCATTGATGCCTGGCTCTGTGATCTCGCCTTTCCCTTCGACTTGTCATAGGGCTGATTTATCGATTCCTCTCTCCGCATCTGAACGAATTTTTCCCTCCCCCCCCGGATTCCTCCGCTTCGGCATAATTCTGCCCATTACAAACTGAATGCTGACCTCTTTTGACTGATTTTTCCCCTCACATTATTAAAAAAACATTTGCAATATTCCTTAATTTCTCATATTTTTGTACTGCTGATTGTATATTGTATACAGTATACAGAGCTAATTTACTTGTTTAACTTAAGGATTTTATGAATCTTGAATTAAATGCAGACGACCTTAAACCCCTTAGAGAGAAGATTTCAACTTCCATCAGGGACCTCATTATCGAGGGGAAACTTAAACCGGGAGAGCGACTTACTGAACCTGAAATGTCCTCCTCCCTTGGTATTAGCCGCACTCCTTTGCGCGAAGCTTTCCTCCAGCTCGAGTCCGAGGGCTTTGTTCTTGTCCAGCCACGCAGAGGCGCAATCGTTTCCGGAATCAACCTCCGGGATGCCGAGGAAACTTATACCATTAAATCCTCCCTCGAGGCACTTGCTACTAAACTCGCTTGCTCTTTTATCACTGATGATATCCTCGATTTCCTCCTCCGCTTAAATGCTCAGATGGAAAAAATCAGCACAAGCGAAAATAAAAACTACCGCCGCTTCCTCGATCTTAATGCTAAATTCCACCAGTCACTTATTGAATTCTCACGAAATCAGAAGTTGATTAAATTCATTACCACTCTCCGTAATCAGACCCTGCGCTATAATTATATCTACTTGTCCCTCCTCTCCCACCTCGATGAGTCGGTAAATGAACACTATGAAATATTAAAAGCATTGAAGAATCGCGATGCCGAATCCGTGGAAATCCTTATTAAAAAGCACGGCGAGAATGCACGCGTCGCATTATTCGAATTCTTGAAGAATAACTCCAACTTACCAAAGGAATCCCATGAATAAAATTAAAGTCGCTATTGTCGGTTTTGGAAATGTCGGCGCTATGGCCCTCGAATCCGTTATTAATGAACCCGATATGGAATTCGTTGGTGTGGTGGATACAGCCGGAAAAGTTTGCATTACTTCCAGAATTAATCCCGGAAGATGCAACTGCGATGACCCAAAAATCCCAACCTATCAGTCCCTTAAGGAAATTCCTCACGTGGATGTCGCTCTCATCTGTTCCCCCTCCAGAAAAGTTAAAGAAATCGCTACAGGTATCCTCGAACTTGGTATTAACACTGTGGATAGTTTCGATATTCACTCCGAAATCATAAACTTGAGAAATTCTCTCGATACCGTCGCAAAAGCCAATGGTAAAGTCTCCATTATTTCCGCCGGTTGGGACCCCGGCATAAACTCTGTTATGCGCGCTTGGTTCCTTGCTATGGCTCCTAAGGGAATCACTTACACTAACTACGGGCCCGGAATGTCCATGGGGCACACTGTCGCTGTTAAAGCCATTGAAGGTGTTAAAAATGCACTGTCAATCACTGTTCCTGCAGGTATGGGAATTCACAGACGCATGGTTTACGTGGAACTTCAACCGGATGTCGATTTCAAAACCATTGAACAAAGAATCAAACAGGATCCTTACTTCGTGAAGGATAAAACCTACGTATTTCAGGTCCCCGATGTTAATGCCCTTATTGATGTCGGTCATGGCGTACTTATGGAACGCAACGGAGTTTCTGGCTCTACTCATAACCAGCACCTCAGGTTCGAACTTAGAATTAATAACCCCGCTCTTACTGCTCAGGTTATGGTCTCCGCTGCCCGCGCTACCATGAAACAAAACCCCGGTTGCTATACCATGATTGAAGTCCCCGTAATTGACTTCCTCAATGGCGATGTTGAAAACTTTGTAAAGAATCTGGTGTGATAATGTCTGATCCTTACGCAAGAAAATTAGTCGGACACTCATTTTATCACAGTAAAGTGGATATTAAGTGCAATACACTCGTGGTGCTCGATGGCACACTTGAAAACAGAGGACTCAACATGATTCAGCCGATATCACGCGCTTTCCCCAAATATGCAATAATTGAACTTATCGGCACCGATGACCCCCTCGCCGCACCCGGCGCTAAAGGCGATAATATCTGCTATATCGGATTTCTGGAACTCAAGAACAGCGGAGTTCTCCTCACTGGCGATGAGGTCATCTGGAATGGCAAAAAGATTGGTACAATCGCCGGTTACGACGATACACATATGCCGAATCACCAGAACACTATCGTCCTTATGGATAAAAGAATATCGGGCAAGGACCTTGGAATTAAAATAAACGATGAAATTATTATTAAAGGATTTACTAAATAATTTATAATTAATATACATATATATAATAATAAAAGAAAGTGAGTATAATTTAATGGCAAAACCTGAATTCAAATTTCAGATGTATAAACGCCTTCAGCAGCGCACCCCCCAAATCTACGCTGAGGCAAAAAAAGCAGCAGAATCTCTTAACATCCCCGCAGAATTAAAAGGCGCATTCGGTCTTACCGGAGCTATATCCGGTTGCCCTTCCCCCCTTAGGGATGATGTCGAACATGCTATGGCGGTTGAATCTAAAAAAGTTGTTCCCCTTGCTGTTTACGTTGATCAGATTAGAGAAGAAATTAAAGGTTTTTATGGAGACGATTATGATGCTGCTCCCGTAAATACCTGCGAAGGTGGTCTCTGGGTTTCTTTCGACTCTTTGATGACTCCCCCTGCTCTTGGTCGTGGCGATAACTTCCGCGCACGCTATATCGCCCCTCTCGAACGTCACCTTCACCATCAGGGCGGCTACGGCAGGCCTTTCCCCCCTAAATACAAAGACATTCTCGCCGATAGAGGCACTACTGCCGGTGAACTTGGTTTCTACGGTAAAAGACAAAATAACTTCGACACTGTCTTCGTTCCTATGGTTGGTGCTGAATATCCCGTTCACGGTATTAACTACCATCCGGTCCCTTTAATGAAAAACATTAAAGTAAAAGAATCTTTGGAAGCTATTGAAGCTAACGCAAAGATTCACCAGACTCTCCTTACCGGTTTTGCTTCTCTCGGTTATGATACTACCGGTTATGGCTACGGCGCTAAGGATAAGGACGGAACCCCCCTTCTTTCAAAGGGTATCGCTCAGATAGCTAAAAAATATAATGTCCCCTACTTAATTGATAACGCTTGGGGCATTCCTTTCATCGGCACAAATATTAAAAACGTAGGCGCTGATGTTATGATATATAGTATGGATAAAGCTACCGGCTCTTCTACCAGTGCTCTTATCATTGGTAAGGAAGATGTCCTCGTTAATATCCGCCGCTCCCTTGGATACCATGGTCAAAGATATGGCACTACCGCTTCTTACGGAAAAGCTGCTTATGTAACTTTGGATCCGGGTAAGGAAGGTCTAGTTGGTCAGCTCGCTGCTCTCAGAGCCATTAGAAAAAATGAGATGCTCCTTAAAAAACCGGTTGATGATCTTTACAATATCGTCGTTGATGAATTCAGCAAAATTGACTCAAGACTGAAACCATTCTTCCAGTTCGAAAAAAGTTATAACTGCGGCACAGTTGAAATCAACTACGAAAAAAGCTGGGAAAACGGTCAGCTCGGTATCCCTGTCTTCTCAATCGAAGATATGTACTCTGGCTCAAACCTCTTCCAGGACGGTTGCTCACAGATGGGCATTATCCCGACTATAGCTTATGATGCTAACATCTTTATCTCCCCGGGACTTGGAACTACTGATAGTAATGGTCAGATAATTGAAGAAAGAATGAGAATGGCTGTTCGCGGTCTCGTTATGCTTATCGAGATTGTCTGCAATCATTCAGGTATGTTTGAATAATCTTAATTAGTGTTATCGGAATGTTCCCTTTTGAACATTCCACTGGGTTGCAGGACTTATCACCTCCTGCAACCCGTTTTTTTATAACTAAATTATTTTTGCCTTATGAAAAGAGCTTTAGATTCCGTAATGGATGCAATCGATATCGAGACTTATCTCGTTTGTGCTGACCCCCTCGAAGGGAAAAAGCTTGCTATGCAGCTCGGCACTGAACTTAACCTTGGCGAAATTGATATTATGTACGAGGAATTCGATGGATATGGTATGCGCGTCCGCCTTCGCAAATATATTTATAAACCTGGTAACAACTACCTCTACCTCGAAAATATTGCGCCGGAAAAGGAAGGTGACCTGTGAAAAAAATCCTTTGCGTACCGTTCGATCCCGTCCATGATGTCGGCATTAAAATAATCAAGGCTGAACTCGATAAATATGGACACGATACTAAATTGCTCTCTCCCGACCTTACCCCCGAAGCTATTGTGAAAATTGCCGCTTCCGATAAGTTCGATTTTATTCTCGTAAGCCGCACTCTTGGATATGGTGTGGCTGAACTTCTTGCCCGTTTCGTGGACCTCCTCGATGCAGCCGGCGTTAGGGAAACTTCTAAAATAGTTATCGGTGGTAAACCAATTACTCCCGAACTCGCCGCTGAACTTGGCTTCGATAAGGGCTTCGGTGCTAATTCCTCTATGGAAGAAATCGTTGCCTACATCGAAGGCAGGGAAATTACTCTCTCCGGACAAGGTCTGAATAGAACTAAAAAGGACATCGCTTCAAAATACGATTACTCCTTTAATAACCTCGAAATTGAAGCTCTCCTCGGTAGTATCGCGGATAAATTAATTGACTGGGCAAAAACAAAATCATCCCCCGGAATCCAAAGGGCAGTTATTCGTGAAAAGATTTTTAATGCAACGGATCAGACTGAAAAAGATTCTCTCCTTAAAGAATATTACGCTCTTTGCGACACCGAAATCATTAATGCAAACACTCGGGGTAAGTTTATCAAGGGTGTTAGGAAAGTTACCGGAAAAGAACTCGAAAACCTGGCAAACTTTATTAAACACAGAAAACCGGTCGATCCCGTTAAAATTCAGCATGCCGATAATCATCCCCTCGTTTTCAAATTCCTCGGTAGTGGTTGTCCGATTATGGATATTACTCATGCAAAAGTTTGCGAACGCTACGGTATAGATGGCTTCCTTGTTATTAATCCCTCCTGGGAAGCTCGTTTCGAAGGCCTGATTGAAGGTTGCCTCACCCACGAAAACGACGGTACAATTACTTCATTTGACAATATTAAATTGCTTAGGGATTCTCTTGATTCCAGCACTCTCTTAACAGTTCGTGCTCATCGGGGTCTCAATACTCCTGAAACAATTCTTCTTGCTGGGCTTGCAGGCGCCGACCTTGCGAAAATTAACCTCGTTTATGGTTCACTCGGCGCTGGCACTGATCCTGTCAGATTGGCTGTGGACGGTCTTTACGCTATTCAGCTTGCTGCCCGTTTTAATATGCCCTTCGATATTCCCGGAAATGATGAACTTAGTGGCGTCCCGGCTTGGAAAAGTCTTGCGGGTTTACTTATCAATGTTATGATTGGTAAAAAACTTGGTGCCAAACCAATTCTTAAACCTCTCTTCTGTTATGGTCCCCACATCGTCATAAACGGCTTGATGAAACAAAATTATATTGACTATAATACAGCAAAAATTCTGGCTCTTAGAAGTATTGTTAACTCACCAATATGGCCTGGTGAACCTATTGCTTTTATGACTCAGTCCGAGGAACGTGTCCAGTCCGCCAACGCAAACTCTTACCATGCGGCTTTGGCAGCAGGTCTTGGTGTCGATGTTATTACCGTCGCCTCAACGGATGAGGCTTATTCTCGCGGTCCTATCTGCGTCACCTCACGGATTGATACAATCCGGGCTATTACTGATGCTTATAAATTTGTAGGTAATGCTTCTTTTAAACCTACTCCTCGGGCAGAAGAATTTACAAAAATGCTTATTGATAAAATTACTGAGGTCCTGACTGCTGTGGAAGCAAGAGACAACCTCCCCGGGGCAATCTACGATGGTCTCCTCGGTAATCAGGAGGATGGTGCTTATCCGGGAACTTTTGGCGCAGGAACTGTGAATTGATGAAATCGGTTGGTATTATAGGTACGGCAAAGAATACGGGTAAGACTACTACCTTGTCCGCACTACTCCGGTCCCTTAAAAACCGTAAGATAGCTGTTACCGGCATCGGGTATGATGGTGAGGAAATTGATAACATCACAATGCTCCCAAAACCTCGCCTCTACTTTGAAAAGGGCATTATCGTTGCTACCGCTGCCAAATGTATTCTCAATGCTGAGGTTGATTATAAAATCTTGAAAAAAACTTCAATCCCCACTCCTCTCGGTAACGTCTTTCTCGTCGAAATTACAAAACCCGGACTCGTTGTGATTGCCGGCCCTAACCGTGTCTCTCACTTAAAAGAATTGATGAAACTTATTGCTGGACTCGGAATAGATCTCCTTCTCGTAGATGGCTCTCTTAACCGCATTTCCCCTATGTATCTGCTTGACGAATTGATATTTACAACTGGCGGATCAAAAAATACCGATATTAAGATCCTTACTGATGAAATGGTGACTGTTGAGAAAATTTTCTCTCTCCCCTCGGCAGCTATCAGCCCCGATTCTGTTTCCTCAATTTCCTTTGTTTCCGGTTCAGACTTTATCCCCTGCGATCTCGCAACTTTTATTGATGACGATGACCTCGGTATATTAAAGAAATGTATCCCTGATAGATGTGAAAAAATCATTATCCCCCTCTTCTTTTCAGAATATGCTTTGACTGGCCTGGTTCAATTTCTTAAATCCCGGGGATCTTCTGTAGCGGTTAACGAGATAGTTCTTCTTTCACCTGTTCACCTTCTTCTCTCTTCTGATTTTTTGCGGTTGGACTCATTGCTTCGTCTCTTAAGTAACTCGGGAATTAAATTTTCTTATGTATTTACTCCTCGGCTCAAGGCAATTACTATTAATCCCTTTTTTCCTAAATTGTATAATTATCACTTTGTTGCCGGGTACCTTGATAAGGATGAGTTTTTAAAATCAATGAAGGGTAAACTCTCCATTGACGTTTTCAATGTAAAAGAACGGTTCGATTTTGACTTTTAATGTTTTCTCGGGGGTTGATACTTAACCCCCCTCATTGCTTTGGCTGCTTCCGGACATCGTTTTGAAAGTAACGTGCTGAGTGTTTTTATATCTTCCGGCTTTACTCTCGTTCTTGAAACTATAGAGAGATTAATCTTTGTCCGGTTTATTATTTTACTGCTTTTTAGGTTTTTCAAATCTTCAAGCATAAAATCATTTGGGTTTATTATCTCGAAATTCAGTCCTTTTTCAGTAAGATATTTCTCAAAAAGATGAAAACTGAATTCGTAGTGTGTGCAGCATAATGCGAGATATATCTCATCGTTCTTTGAAAGTTTATTCGTAATTTCTCCCAGGCAGTAATCAATCATTCGGGATACAACCTCGGAATCAGGATCGTTCTGGATTTCACTCTCTAGCTGATAGCATGGGATACTTATCATTCTTTCAGGTTCAATTCCCAAACTAATTAGCTTGTTTTTGTGAGAATTACTTCCGATTGTTGTTGGCGTACCGATTATTATCACTCTGGAATTTTTATTCGCCCTTAATCCCTCGGATATTAATCTTACTCCTGTGTCAACTATCCCTTTCACCGGTAGCGATGTAACTCTCTTGTTCGTGCTGTTTTCATATACAACCGATAGTGTGTTGCAGGCTACCAGAATACTGTTAGGTGAATAAAGGTCGCTTATTTCTTCCAGAACTATGTCGAAAATACGGACTTTTTCCTGCATTGATTCAAGTTGATTGTATCCATACTCCTCGCTTGGTAGAGCATTATAAAATATTAGATCAACTTCATTATAGATTTTTATTTCTCCGAGCAGTTTATAGGCGTTCACTAATACGTTTAGTCCGCCAAAACCTGAGTCGGTTACTACTATTACGGCTTTTTCGTTCTTTGTTTTCATAACTATTTTTTAGGTTTTATCAAATATACTTATTCATATTCGTTAAAAAAAGGAAATCTCATTGCTAAATTCATTAATTGCACTACTTGACTCTGTTTATCCGTCATTCAAAGAAAATTCTTTGACCGATAAATCTTTTAAACATAAGGACATTGTCCCATTGATTGAAAAGATGGCTTTTCTGTCCAGGATTCCGGTTGGTGAATCCGTGGAAAAACGGAAAATATACTCGCTTACTCATTCCGGAGGACCTGTTAGAATTCTTCTCTGGTCACAGATGCATGGGGATGAAGCTTGTGCCACTGCAGCTTTTTTTGATGTTATCAATTTCCTATCGGGTAGAAAAACGCTGTTGTTTTATCCTTTGCTTAATAGAGTCAGGGAAACTATCCTCAGTGCACTCTCGATCAGATTTATTCCAATGCTCAATCCTGACGGCGCTGAAAGAGGTACCCGCGAAAATGCCCTCGGTATTGACTTGAATCGCGACGCTATTTCCCTTTTATCTCCTGAATCTCTGATTCTTAAAAATTCTGTAGTGGAATTTAACCCGACATTTGCTTTTAATATGCATGATCAGGATTATCTCTGGTCTGTTGGCAATACAAAAAAAGTCGCTGCTCTCTCTTTCCTTGCTCCCCCTTACGATGCCGAAAAATCAATTAACAACCCCCGTCAGAAAGCTATTAACCTTATTTCTCTCCTCTATAAACTGTTCAATCCCCTGGTTGATAATAGGATTACAAAATATTCAGATGACTTCGAACCCCGCGCTTTTGGAGAAACAATTGCAAAAATGAATGTCAGTACAATTCTTATTGAATCGGGACTCTGGAAGGATGATCCCAATAAACTGTTTCTGAGAAAAATTAATTTCTGCCTCCTTATTACAGCTTTTTGGGTACTTGCAAATGCTTCTGTCCCTGGTGATTCCGAAACTTATTCTTCAATCCCTTATAATGGTAAAATACTGAAGAAATTGGCATGAACTACCGGATTTTCTTTCTTAAATTCTTTTTTCGTCTTATATTATATATGATAATAACTAAATTTTCTATTATTAATTCTTAGGTCTATGATGGAACATTACGGTTTTTGGTCACTGCTTCCCCCGATTATAGCAATTGGATTCGCAATTAAAACCAAACAGGTTTTCGTTTCCCTCCTTTTTGGAATTTGGCTGGGTTGGGTTATTCTTGTCGGCGGAAACCCCATTAACGGTACTACCGCTACTATCCAGGCTCTGGTGGATGTATTCAAAGAACCCTCCAATACTCGTACTATCATGTTTAGTTGCCTTGTTGGCGCACTTATTGCATTTATTCAAAGATCTGGTGGCGTTGATGGATTTATTTTGGCTGTTAATCGTTTCCTCGATCGCCTTGAACATAAGAAAATAGGAAAACCCCGCAAAATCGTCCAGGTCCTTGCTTGGCTTACAGGTACTGCTATTTTCGTTGAGTCAAGTATTAATGCACTTACTGTTGGAACTCTCTTTAGACCGATCTTTGATAAACTTAAAATCCCTCGTGAAAAACTTGCTTATATTGCCGATTCTATTTCCGCACCAACTTGTATCCTTATTCCCCTTAACGCTTGGGGAGCATACATAATGGGACTTATTGCTGCTCAGGGTTTCGACAATCCCCTCGGTGTTCTTGTCGCTTCATATCCATTCAATTTCTATCCCATTCTGGCTGCCGGATTGGTTGTATTCATTATTTTTTCTGGCAAGGATTTCGGTCCGATGAAGAAAGCTGAGTTCCGTGCCAAAACTGAAGGAAAAGTCATTCGGGATGGTGCGGTTCCCCTCATTTCTTCAGATGTCATATCTCTACCTGCAAAAGATGGCGTTAAGTCTCGGGCAGTTAATATGGTCGTTCCTATTGCAGTTATGGTTCTCATGATGCCCCTTATGTTGATGTATACAGGTTGGCCTCTCGTCAAAGATATTCACCAATACCCCTTCTTTGAACAGGTCTTTTTAGCTCTTGGTTCGGGTAGTGGATCAACTGCTGTTCTCTACTCTGTTCTTACGGCAATTATTGTCTCCATAATTCTTTATACATCTCAAAATATTTTTTCCTTCAAGGAAACTATAGATTTGGTATTTAAAGGAATTAGCGGGCTTATTCCACTGGCCCTTTTAATGATGCTTGCTTTTGCTATAGGTACGGTATGTAAAGAACTTGGTACTGGTTTATATGCTGCAGAATTGTCTAAACAGTGGCTTGCCCCCGATTTTGTCCCTGTTATTGTCTTTATGGTTGCATGCTTTATTGCTTTCTCTACAGGAACTTCATGGGGAACTTTCGCTATTATGATACCTATTGGTATCCCCATGGCTCAGGCTCTTGATGCTAACGTCTATTTTACTCTTGCTGCTGCTTTGGGTGGTGGGGTATTTGGTGATCACTGCTCCCCTATTTCCGATACTACCATTATCGCTTCAATGGCTTCGGCAAGCGACCATATCGACCATGTCAAAACTCAATTGCCCTATGCCCTTTTTGCTGGGATTATTACTGCAATTATTTATTTGATTCTCGGAGTCTTGATTCACTAAATAATTGATATCTATTCAATTATTGAATACTCTCCTCTTCACCAATTAATTTTGAAGGGAGTACAATATGTACTCCTTTTTTCTTCAGTTTTTTAAGCTCATCCTGTATAGTGATGAAGTTTTCATTACTCACACTTATTATCGCTCTCTCCCCTTTTATTGTTTTCCTCGTCATGCTCCTGAATTTGTGCAGAATAACTTCACTCGATTCTCCGTCTATAAAATCAAATTTATATGTCGGGATGATTTTATAATTTCTTTTGTTGAACTCTGATTCAAGAAATGCAAATGCTGTGGAATTATATATCTCCGCATCCTTATCTATTAAAAAGAAACTGTACTCGGTAAAAGCCCCTATTAATAATTTTACCGACATCAGTAATCTCCGCTTCGAGTATTTGCTGTGCACTTTGTAATCAATGTCCGATACTTCATCACTTATTATTATCCCCGCATCTTTTCTGTTAGCCCTTATTATTTCTTTCAGGTCTCTGGCTTCTTTTGTCGGAAGTATTAAAAATCCTAATGCTTCCGGATATGTTAGAAGATACTGCGTCTCTTCTTTATTTAACTCCGCAAAATCATTAATATAAATTCCTAGCTCCCCTTTTTTTCTTGATATTTTACTCTCATTTTCAAACATAAAAAGAAATTTTCCCGCATCTTCCCCCTGAATTGATAGTGCTGTTATTTGTATAGGTTTCGGGTCTTTTCCTCGGATTGCAGTATCCAATGCAGATATTTTAACATCGCTCCCCTTGAATCTGTTGTATATATCCTTCAATATTACTGGAATGGGTAAATCAGCAGGAAGTTTAACAGTATATGATTTTATGTCCCTTTTTTTTACTCTGTTTTTTACTACAAGTGTGTCCACATCAAATTCTTTAAGGATCTCGATAATTCCATTCATTACTTCATCTGTACTTAGATTTTGTTTGCTGAGTGGATCCTTTGCACTATTTTCTTTCTCACTTGGTCCTGTAAGAATATTGGCAAGTAATAAAAAAAACGCTAATGCAAACAATAAGATGATTGTTATTTTTTTTCCTAACACTATTACGCCTTAACTATGTGTGAATTTTGGATTTCTTTTTTCCATAAATGCTGCTGTTCCCTCTTTGAAATCATTTGTCGAACAACAGACTCCAAATGAACCGGCTTCAAATTCAAGCCCTGCTTTCAAACCACACTTGTTTATCATTAAGACAGACTGTAAAATTAAAGCAACCGCCTCGCGTGGTTGTGAGGCTATCATTATTGCTAGTTCATTGGCTCTTATCAGTAACTCATCTTTCTGATAAATCCTGTTTACCAACCCTATCCTTAGTGCTTCTTGCGCATCAATCGTCTCACCGGTAAGCAATAATTCTATCCCCCTGCCTGTACCAGTCAATCTTGCTAATCTTTGTGTCCCTCCATAACCCGGGATTAATCCAAGCTTTACTTCAGGTTGTCCGAATTTTGCGGTTTCGCTTGCTAATCTTATATGACAAGCCAGGGCAAGTTCACATCCCCCTCCCAGCGCATATCCATTGACAGCAGCTATTACGGGTATACCGCATTCCTCCAGCATAGAAAAAACTTTTTGACCATATTCTGAGAATTTTTTCGCTTTCAGTGAATCAAGCTTGTTGATCTCTCCAATATCTGCTCCTGCTGCAAAGGCTTTTTCCCCGCTCCCCGTTATAACTATTGCCCTTGTACTTCCCTCAACCTTTATTTTGTTTATAACTGCTTCAAGTTCTTTCAAAACTTCTGTATTAAGCGCATTAAGTTTTTGTGGGCGATTTAATATGATCATTGCAACATTGTCCCGCTCTTCAAAAATTAAATTTTCATATGCTTTATTTTCCATTCTTTCCTCTCTTATATACTTACAAACATTGGAATCCTGACTTTAAGGTCAAATGATAAATATTGGTAGTCTTTGTACCAGTGATACGAAGCTAAAGCCTCCATTAAAAACATTGACGCTCCTGCTCCTATACTGAAACCCGCTTTCGAACCATCTTCAATAAAATTGTTTCTTAATGATGCAGGTTTGAATTCATGGGAATTTTGAAATACTGTTAGCGATGCGGAAACTTCTACTAACGGTAGTATCAAAACTATGTTCTCCATCAGCGGCGGAAGATAATACCTTGCCCCTATATGGAAAGGCAGTAAATTGGTTGAGTATTGTGAATAATCACTTCCTTGATAAAAATCCTGGGAACCTGGGTATTGCTCGAATCCCACACCCCCGAAAATAAAAATCGGAAGATATTCATTGTCTGTATATGACATCTCAAGATTAAAACCGTAACCTAATAAAACCCGCTCTGAAAAAATCCCTAAAGGTACCCTGGGACCTACTCCGAATGATACGAACATTCCTCTCGCTTTATCGGATGCCTCAATGCTATTGCTGCTCAGTATCAGCAGAATGTATATTAAAATTGCTTTTTTCATAATTAACTTCTTTAATTAGTACTGGAATTTTCTTCCGGCTTTTTTCTCTTAAAAAATAATAAAACTATTGTTATTAAAATGAATGCTGCTGGTTGAACATAATCGGTAAATTCTTTTGCAAGTATAATGAATCCGTCCCATTTATCAAAGTTCTTTGCGATTATTAATTTCGTTACCGTTGCGGAATTGGTCCCGAATAAAATCACATTAATCCATACTGCCGAGAATAAAATTCCTCCGTATAAATATGTGTTACGCACTTTGTAAAATATTGTAAGTGTAAGTAAAATGAAAGCTGGTACTATAATTTGCTTTTCAGGAACAATTCCTTTGAAATTAAAAGGATAGTACTCCGTTAAAAGTATCAGCAATAACAAAATGAACCCGAATATATAACTCGCTTTTAATCTCTTCCTGAAATATCCCAGAATTCCCGCAAGTGAAATCAGTATCGGCATATTCCATACTAAATATACTGGGAAATCAATAATTGAGGATAAACCTAGTTCGTAAAAATAATCTGGCTCTGTAAACTTCGATTTCGTAAATTGCATTAGTGCTCCGGTGATAACACCATAAATGAGCAAAACAAAAAAGAGGATTAAACCGGTTTTGTTATGCTCTCGCCAACTTAAAATTTCTTTAAGGTATCTTTCTCCCTCTGCCCAAATAACAAGTGCTGATCCTATTAGCAACGGAATATTTATCCTGAAACCAAGAAGTATTATATTCGCATCTCTTTCGAATAAAAACTCGCTTAAAACTCCCCCGCCTGCAACTATCAGTAGGATCAGAATAAATAAAAAATATGGGTTTATCCTACTCATCAATTTATTCGCTCAGGATCTTTTTATTATCTGTCACTATCCTCACTACCCGCACAGGACACTTCCCCCGTTCACATTAAGAATTTCCCCGTTAATGTGTCTGGCAAGATCACTTGCAAGGAATAAAACCGGACCGGCAATATCTTCTGGCGTTGCTATCCTTCCTACTGGAATTCCCTTTCTCACACTCTCTTTGTAATTCGCATCCTCAAAAACCTCATCGCACATTTCTGTATCAACCCATCCGGGTGCTACTGAATTGGTAGTAATATTAAAGTTAGCAAGCTCACTGGAAAGTGATTTGGTATAAGATATCACTCCCCCCTTCGAAGCAGCATAATGACTGTGCAATGCTTCACCCCTCTGCCCGGCAGTCGATGTGATGTTTATTATTCGTCCATATTTTTTCTTTTTCATTACTCGGCTTACTTCTCTTGTAACCAGAAAAGTCCCCGTTAGGTTAATTCTTATGGTTTCCTCCCAGTTTTCCTTTGTCATTGTATCCGCTTCTCCATATTTCCATATTCCTGCATTATTTACAAGCACATCAATCCTCTTGAACTCTTTAACTATTTCTCTGATAACTCTGACAATATCCCCTTCTTCGCTTAAGTTCATTTGATAATCTTTTATTACTTGCTTTTCTGGTTTATATCTGTTCACATTTTTCAATAAATTTTTTGCGGCTTTAGCGTTTCTCTCGTATGTAAAGAAAACATCTGCTCCTGCTTTGATGAACAACTCTACACAGGCTTTTCCTATTCCTCTCGAACCCCCGGTAATCAGAACTTTTTTTCCACTTAAATTTATCATTTAGTACCTCACTTTGTATAAAAATAATCCTTGAGGAGGAACTGCCATTCCCGCAGATTCCCTCTCTCTTTTTTCAATTATTTCAGATAGATAATCCCGATTCATTCTTTTCCTCTCCATTTCAAGCAATGTTCCGACAATAGTCCTTACCATTCCTCTTAAAAACCGGTTCGCTTCTATTGAAAAAATTGTAAAGTCTCCGGTTATTCTCCAGTGCGCGGAATGTATCGCACAGTCGGTTCCTTGATTCTCCTCCGGCTCTTTCGCAAATGATCTGAAATCTCTTTTTCCGACAATTTCTTTGCAAAACTCGTTTAACAGCCTCACGTCAACTTCTTTATTGTAAAAATATGAATATTTCCAATAAAAAGGAGATTTTTTGTTCGTAATTATATATAAATATACCCTTTTTTTTGCATCAAACCTGGCATGAAACTCAGGCAGAACTTCTTCCCCCCTGCTGATTGCAATACCTCTTGGTAATATCGCATTCACAGAGTAAATAAACTTTCCCATGTCGATTTCCCCGGTATATCTGAAATTTGCCGTTTGCCCTAATGCATGAACCCCCGAATCTGTTCTACCGGCTCCTATTAGATTAACTTCTTCCCTTAAAATCGTTTTTATGGCTTTTTGCAATTCTTCCTGAATCGTTTTACTTTTTGCCTGGATCTGCCATCCGCAAAAGTCAGTCCCCTCATATTCTATTGTAATCTTGTAATTTTTCAAAATATCCTGTTTTTATTTGAATTATAATGATTTATTCCATATTTTTGTATTTTAAATTAATCCTAAAATCAATTATTAGTTAAAAAATCATGAAAGAACTCAGATTCAGAATAATCCTTGTGATTGCAGCAATCTTTTTAAGTTTGTATTTACTATATCCTACATTTCAGGATTACCAAAATACGAAAAATATTACAAATACACTTAAGGAGAAAAAAGAAATTCTTAAAAAGGAAAATCCTTCCTTTTCGTACAAAGAATTGAATGACAGGCTCCGTGCTATTGAAGACAGCATTAAATCATCCGATGCCTCCTTTAAAGATGCTCGGGCTAAAAGAATTAAACTCGGTCTTGATCTCCAGGGTGGTATGCGTGTCGTGCTGGAAGTTAATACCGGAAAACTTCTTGAGAAACTGGCAATAAACCCTGACGATAAATTTAGGACAATTCTCGATCAGTCAGTTAAAGAAGCTGGAATTACTGACGAATCAATTGTCTCTATCTTCGGCCGTAAAATGAATGAGAACGGAATCAGAA